>JBCDIB010000007.1:0-21899 GCA_038749385.1 Pseudomonadota bacterium
CACCACCCTTGCCGCTGCGCAGAGCGCGGTTTTGCCGGACTCTGACGGTTCTCTGGGTTTCGGCGCACCGACACCTGCTGGCTTGGGTTTTCAGACTGCTGTGACGGATATTATGGAGCAGATCACTTGGTTTGAGGTGTTCACCCTATGGATCATCGTGCCAATTACGCTTTTCGTTCTGGGCCTCCTGATCTGGGTGGCCGTGCGTTACAACGCCAAGAACAACCCGACACCATCGCGTACCAGCCATAACACGGCCATCGAGGTTGCATGGACGCTGGGGCCCGTCGTCATCCTGCTGGTGCTGGCCATTCCGTCATTTCAGCTTCTGTCGGCCCAGTATGATCCGCCGGAAGATCCAGCGATCACCGTGAAGGCCGTGGGCTATCAGTGGTACTGGGGTTATGAGTATCAGACGGACGAAGAGCTGATCTTCGACTCCAACATGCTGTCGGAGGATGAAGACGAGCGCAGCCGTTTGGGCAAACTTGACCGCAACGAATATCCGCGCCTTTTGGCGGTCGACAACGAGATGGTCGTGCCGGTCAACAAGGTCGTCCGCGTTCTCGTCACGGCTGATCCGGAGGGCGTGAACCATGCGTTCGCCGTTCCTGCTTTCGGTGTGAAAATGGACGCCATTCCGGGCCGCAACAATGAAATCTGGTTCAAGGCCGAAAAGGAAGGCCTATATTACGGTCAGTGTTCCGAACTTTGCGGTGCCCGCCACGCCTTCATGTCCATCGCCGTGCGCGTCGTCTCTGAAGAGCGTTACAATGAATGGTTTGCCCAAGCCGCTGAAGACCTCGGCGCCGCAAACCAGAATCTTATAGCCAGCATTGAGGCGGATCGCGCCACGCTGGTTGCCAACAATCAATAATCGGGGAAGCACACATCATGGCAAATGCCGCAGCAGCCCATCACGACCACGGGGTTCCCCAGAGCTTCGTCAAGCGCTGGCTCTTTTCGACCAACCATAAAGACATCGGTACGCTTTACCTGATCTTCGCCATCATGGCGGGCATTGTAGGCGGCCTGTTCTCAGTTTTGATGCGTATGGAGCTTGAGGCTCCAGGCCTGCAATATTTTGCAGACCCGCACACCTATAACGTGCTGACCACGGCCCATGGCCTGATCATGATCTTCTTCATGGTTATGCCTGCGCTGATCGGCGGTTTTGCCAACTGGATGGTGCCGATCATGATCGGTGCGCCGGACATGGCGTTCCCACGTTTGAACAACATTTCGTTCTGGCTGCTGCCGCCGGCCTTCATTCTCGTCGTCCTGTCCCTGTTTGTGGGTGGACCGAGTGCCCAGCAACTTGGCTTTGGTGGCGGTTGGACAATGTATCCGCCGCTTTCCACAAGCGGTCACACCGGTCCTGCCATGGATTTTTTGATCCTTGCGCTGCACATAGCCGGTGCGTCGTCCATTCTTGGCGCAATCAACTTCATTACCACCATTTTCAACATGCGCGCGCCGGGCATGACCCTGCACAAAATGCCATTGTTCGCGTGGTCTGTGTTGGTCACAGCGTTCCTGCTGCTTTTGTCGCTGCCAGTCCTCGCGGGTGCCATCACCATGCTGCTGACAGACCGGAACTTCGGGACAACCTTCTTCTCGCCGACCGGCGGTGGGGATCCGGTGTTGTTCCAGCATCTGTTCTGGTTCTTCGGTCACCCTGAAGTGTACATTCTGATCCTGCCTGCCTTCGGCATCATCAGCCACATTGTGTCGACGTTCTCCAAGAAGCCGATCTTCGGTTATCTCGGCATGGCCTACGCCATGGTCGCCATCGGTGCTGTCGGCTTCATCGTGTGGGCCCACCACATGTACACGGCGGGCCTCAGCCTCAACACCCAGGCCTACTTCGTAACCGCCACCATGATTATCGCGGTGCCCACGGGCGTGAAGATCTTCTCGTGGATTGCCACCATGTGGGGCGGAGCGATCACGTTCCGCACACCCATGCTCTGGGCCTTCGGTTTCATCTTCCTGTTCACCGTCGGTGGGGTGACGGGCGTGCAACTGGCCAATGCTGGTCTCGACCGCGCCTACCATGACACCTATTATGTCGTGGCTCACTTCCACTATGTGCTGTCGCTCGGCGCGGTGTTCGCAATCTTTGCGGGCTGGTACTACTGGTTCCCGAAAATGACGGGCTACATGTACAACTCCATCGTCGCCAAGACGCACTTCTGGGTGACCTTTGTGGGTGTGAACCTGATCTTTGGCCCGCAGCACTTCCTTGGTCGCCAAGGCATGCCGCGCCGCTATGTGGATTACCCAGACGCCTATGCGTTCTGGAACTGGGTCTCCTCCATCGGCTCCTACATTTCGGCCTTTGCGGTTCTCATCTTCCTGTGGGGCGTGGTCGAAGCGTTCATGAAAAAGCGCGTTGCCGGTGACAATCCATGGGGTGAGGGTGCTACGACGCTTGAGTGGAAACTCTCTTCGCCGCCGCCCTTCCACCAGTGGGAACAATTGCCCCGTATCAAATAGGGCTCCGGCCATAGCAGTTTGCGGAGCCGCCCGATGTTCGGGCGGCTTCGTCATATCCGGCAGGTCATAAACTGGCCGGCCAGGCACACCAAGAACTTGAGTTACACATGAGCACCGCGCAAGATTTCGATAATTCTCCGATGGGGTCGCCGGTGGCTGATATTGTTCAACCCACTTCGGTCAGCCTTGGCGAGCCCTACGATTATTGGCGTCTGCTCAAGCCGCGCGTCATGCGGCTGGTTATTTTCACCGCCTTAGTGGGCATGGTTCTGGCGCAAGTCTCCACGGGGGTGGGCCTTCATCCCGTGCTGGCGGTCATCGCGCTTCTGTGCATCGCCATCGGCGCCGGCGCGTCGGGCGCGCTGAACATGTGGTATGATGCCGACATTGATGCCGTCATGACCCGCACCACAAACCGTCCCGTGCCGGAGGGCAAGGTGGGCCCAAAAGATGCGCTGTTCTTTGGTGGGTTCCTCAGCATCACAAGCGTCATGACTTTGGGTGTGACGGTCAATTGGGCCGCGGCCGGGCTGCTGGCCTTCACCATCTTCTTCTACATCGTCATTTACACAGCCTGGCTGAAACGATCGACGCCGCAAAACATCGTCATCGGCGGCGCCGCCGGTGCCTTCCCACCCATGGTGGGTTGGGCCGCCGTGTCCGGCACTGTGTCTTGGGAAAGCGCAGTTCTGTTCGCCATCATCTTCATGTGGACACCGCCGCACTTCTGGGCCTTGGCCCTTTGGAAAATGCGCGATTATGACGACGCCAACGTACCCATGATGCCCAATGTCGTGGGAGAAGCGTCGACCCGCCGTCAGATGCTTATCTATTCCGTGCTGCTCGCGCCGGTCACGGTTGCGCCATACTTTCTTGGCTACGCCTCCACCTATTACGGAATTGCCTCCGCATTGGCGTCAGGTTGGTTCGTCTGGTTGACTTACAAGGTGGTCCGCGACGCTGGAGCCCATGGTTTGGCCGCAGAAAAGCGCTTATTCTTCTACTCAATCGCATTTCTTTACGGCGTCTTCGCTGCGCTTCTGATCGATGGCGTAGGCGCACTTATTATTGAAAGGTTCGCGGCATGAGTGACGTGATCGAAAAAGGCAAAGTTGAAACGGTCGAACTGACCAAAGCGGAAGAGAAAGCCCGCAGCAGTCGGTCGAAGGCCATTGCCCTGGGCTTGGTGGCCTGGGTCGTGATCCTTTGGGCCGCCACATATTTTAAAGTCGGTGCAAATCTGGCGCTGGTCGACCGGGCGCTTTAGCCATGAGTTTTATTCCAGCAAAAGGTAGCAATCAGCGTACGGCCCTGTTCTGCGCCACGTTTGCAGCTGGCATGCTCGGCATGGCCTTTGCAGCCGTGCCCCTTTACAGGCTGTTCTGTCAGGTCACAGGCTTTGGCGGCACCACGCAGCGTGTCGAACAGGTGGCGGAACGCGTCCTAGAACGGACCATCAAAGTGCGGTTTGACGCGCAAGCTGCCGGTTCTCTGGGTTGGCAGTTCAAACCAAAGGTCCGGGAGGTTGAGCTTAAGCTGGGCGAAGCGACCACTATGGAATATTTCGCCAAGAATGTTGGGCTGGACACCAGCACAGGAGAGGCGACATTTAACGTCACGCCCAACAATGCCGGCGCCTATTTCAACAAGCTTGAGTGCTTTTGCTTCACCGAAACTGAGCTCGCATCGGGCGAAAGCATGGATATGCCGGTGTACTTTTTCATCGACCCCGACGTGGCCAACAATTCAGACCTCGACAATCTGACAACAATCACGCTGTCCTACACCTTTTTCCCCGTGGACAACCCGACGGAACAGGTGGCAAAGGCTGTAGTGACAAACACTGAGGCTGGCACCAACACCGCCAGCAATTGATAAATGGGCCGTGAGGCCCACCGCAGCAAAGATGGCGGTAAACGGAGACGAACATGGCGGGCACCAAAAACCACGATTATCACATTATTGATCCAAGCCCCTGGCCACTGCTGGCGTCCGTAGGTGCGCTGGTCATGGCCTTTGGCGGCGTCGTTTGGATGCAGTCCCTCAAGGGCGTTGATTTTATGGGCCTGAGCGGCCCGTGGCCATTCCTGATCGGCCTCGCGATCGTTCTGTACGTAATGTATGGCTGGTGGAGCGACACCATTAAAGAAGCAAAGGCAGGCGATCACACACCTGTGGTTCAGCTGCATCTGCGCTACGGCATGATCATGTTCATCGCGTCGGAAGTGATGTTCTTCGTCGCGTGGTTCTGGGCATATTTTGATGCGTCTTTGTTTGCCGATGAAGCAAAGCAAGTGGCCCGCGTTGCCTACACCGGCGCGCAGTGGCCGCCAAAAGGTCTGGAAGTGCTCGATCCGCTGCACCTTCCGCTCTTCAACACCGTCATTCTGCTGTTGTCCGGTACAACGCTCACATGGGCGCACCACGCGCTTATCCATGATGACAAGAAGACGATGAAAAGCCTTCTCGGCATCACCATCGCGCTGGGTGCGTTATTCTCAGGTGTGCAGGCGTACGAATATGCGGTCGCCAGCTCATTCATTCCGTTCTCTGGCAGCCTGTATGGCGCAACCTTCTACATGGCCACCGGCTTCCATGGCTTCCATGTTCTGGTGGGCGCCATCTTCCTCGGGGTCTGCCTCATTCGCGCGATGCGTGACTCCTACGACAGCAAGCAGCATTTCGGCTTCGAGGCCGCCGCCTGGTACTGGCACTTCGTGGATGTGGTGTGGCTGTTCCTGTTCTTCGTAATCTACATTTGGGGTTCGTGGGGCGCCGACTTCCACTAGTCCGGACCTATTGCGCATTTACACGGGCGGCGAGCGCAGGTTCGCCGCCCGTTTTTAATTGGAGCCTGACTTGGCTGAATCGCCCACCAAAGACCGCGCGCTTTATGCGCCACAGCCGCCGTTCAAGACCGCTCTGGCCGCCCGCTGCCCCCGGTGTGGTGAGGGAAAGCTCTACCAAGGCCTCCTCAAGCCTGCCCACAGATGCAGTGCCTGCGGTCTCGACTACAGTTTTGAAGATGTTGGCGACGGCCCCACAGTTTTTGTGATGCTTATTGTCGGTTTCGTCATTGTCGGCTCGGCGATCTATGCGGAGTTTGCATTGGGCGTTCCGCTGTGGGTGCACTTTGTGCTTTGGCCGCCGGCGCTTGCGGTGTTTGGCCTATGGACATTGCGGGTGACAAAAAGCCTGCTGATCGTACTGCAATATCAAAATGACGCCCGCCCCGGCAAACTTGAAGGGGATACAGACGGATGAGCGCTGACCGAAAACCCGTTTCTCTCATATTACTCACCATCGCCACGCTGGCTGTGCTCGCATGTCTGATTGCCCTGGGCACCTGGCAGGTGGTGCGGCTGGAGTGGAAACAAAATCTAATCGCAGAAACCAACGCCCGCGTCGCAGCCGAGCCGCAACCGCTGGCGCAGATTATGGAGCGGTTTGAAGAGACCCGGGACGTGGACTACTTCCCCGTCCGGCTCGAGGGACGTTTCCTTGATGGCGAGGCGCATTACCTCAACACGCTGGACGGTATTTCAGGCTGGAATATCTATGCGCCCTTCGAGCTGACCGACGGGCAAATCGTCATCGTCAATCGCGGTTTTGTGCCAGACCAGCTCAAAGCCCCAGAAGCGCGTGGTGGGTTGCCTGAAGGTGTGATCGAGCTGACAGGCCTTAGCCGCAATGCACCCTCTGAAAAGCCGTCTTCAATTTTGCCGGACAATGATCAGACCAAGAACCAGTTCTTCTGGCGCTCCATCAACAATATGGCGTCGATTATGGGTTTGAAGCAGAAGGAGCGGCCTTACCTGCCGTTCTTTGTTGATGCCGGCGCAGACGCAACGCCCGAAAGCGGTTGGCCCCGGGCGGGCACAACGCGGATCAGCTTCTCCAATAACCATTTGCAGTATGTGATCACCTGGTATGGCCTCGCACTGGCACTGGTGGGCGTCTATATAGCGTTTGTGCGCAAACGGATGAGGGAGCGGAACAATGGTTGATGATGCATCAGAAAAGCCGCCCCTGACCCTTGTGCTTTGCGAGCCCCGCGGCTTTTGCGCCGGTGTGGATCGCGCCATCCAAATCGTCGTCCTGGCGCTCAAAAAGTATGGCGCGCCGGTCTATGTGCGCCACGAGATCGTACACAATAAATATGTCGTGGACGGGCTGAAGGCCAAGGGGGCCGTGTTCGTCAAAGAGTTGGACGAAATTCCAGAAACCAATCAGCCGGTGATTTTCTCTGCCCATGGCGTGCCCAAGTCTGTGCCTGCCAATGCCCAAGCGCGAAATTTGCTGTATCTCGACGCCACGTGCCCACTGGTCTCCAAGGTCCACAAACAGGCGCTCCGCCACATTCGAAACAACAGGCATGTCGTCCTTGTGGGTCATGCCGGCCATCCGGAAGTTGTTGGTACCATGGGCCAAGTGCCGGACGGCACCATGACGCTGATCGAAACGCCTGAGGAAGCGCGCGCCCTGCAAGTGCCCGATGGCATGGGTTTGGGATATGTCACTCAGACCACCCTTTCGGTGGCAGACACCAAAGATGTGGTGACCGCGCTGGAACAGACATTCCCAGATTTGGAAGCACCTGCGGGCGAGAGCATTTGCTACGCCACCACCAACAGGCAGGAGGCCGTGAAGCTGGCCGCGCCGGGGTGCGATATGTTCTACGTGGTGGGGGCCACCAATTCCTCAAACTCCAAACGCCTTGTTGAGGTTGCCACCCGGGAAGGTTCCGCAGATGCAGCATTGGTGGCCGACAAATCACAAGTGGATTGGGACGCCATTGCAAACGCCAAACGCATCGGTTTGTCCGCCGGAGCATCCGCGCCGGAACTGCTTGTGGACGAGCTCATCGCCGCTTTCCGGGACCGTTACGACGTGACGGTGGACATCGCGATGTTTGCAGAAGAGAACGAACTCTTCCCCGTCATGCGCTCCATCCGCGACACGCCGCTGGAGAGTGCCGACATGGCATTCGTCAACGGCGACGTAGCCCCACGGCCGCAAACCCGCGCTGCCCTCGCAGACTGACAGGCGAAGGCAACTCCAGCGTATGGCCGTTTACACCGATATAGCCGAAGACGAATTGCGGGCCTTTCTCGCCGACTATGATGTGGGAGAATTGCTCTCTTACAAGGGCATTGCCGAGGGCGTGGAGAATTCCAATTTTCTACTGCACACCTCGCAGGCCAATTACATCCTGACGCTCTATGAGAGCCGGGTGAATGCCGATGATCTGCCGTTTTTCATCGGTTTGATGGATCATCTCGCAGGCACGGAGGTTACTGCCCCGCGCCCGCTGCAAAAGGCGGACGGTACTTGTCTGGGTCATCTTGCTGGGCGACCGGCGGCCATCGTCACGTTTCTGGAAGGCATGTGGCCACGCCGCGCCAAGGCGCACCACTGCCATGAGGTTGGCGCGACGCTGGCCAAGTTGCACAGGGCCACCGAGACTTTTGACATGACCCGGCCCAATGGTTTGACGGTGGGCGATTGGCGTCCCCTCTCAGACGCCTCCGCGTCCCGCGCCGACAGTGTGGTGCCGGGCCTCAAGAATGAAATGGCCGCGTGCCTCGACAGGCTTGAAGTGCAGTGGCCAACGGATCTGCCGGTGGGAACCATCCATGCAGACCTTTTCCCGGATAATGTGTTTTTTCTGGGCGACGAGATGGCGGGTCTCATAGACTTCTATTTCGCCTGCACAGACCTTTTGGCCTACGATCTGGCGGTGTGCCTGAATGCATGGTGTTTTGAGACAGATCACATGTTCAACGTCACCAAGGCGCGGGCTTTGTTTGAAGGATACCAATCGGTGCGCCCGCTGGAAGACGCCGAAATTGTAGCTCTTCCGCTGCTGGCCCAGGGCGCAGCCATGCGCTTTCTGGTGACGCGGCTGAACGATTGGCTGAACGTGCCGCCCGGCGCGATGGTGGTGCCGAAAGATCCAAAAGAATATGTGGTAAAACTGCGCTTCCACGGAGCGATCGATCATCCGTCAGCCTATGGCCTAGATTTATGAGCGTTACGATCTGGACCGATGGAGCTTGCTCCGGCAATCCCGGCCCCGGCGGCTGGGGGGCTATATTGCGATCGGGCGAGCATGAGAAAGAACTTAGCGGCGGCGAGGTGCTTACCACCAACAATCGTATGGAATTGATGGCCGCCATCGAAGCACTCAACGCCCTCAAGCGACCAAGCGACGTGACATTGTGGACCGACAGCACCTATGTGAAGGGCGGCATCACCGGTTGGATAGAAGGCTGGAAGCGCAATGGCTGGCGCACGTCTGCCAAAAAGCCGGTCAAGAATGATGATTTGTGGAAGCTGCTGGATGAAGCCACGCAGCGACACAAAATCCAATGGCGCTGGGTCAAGGGGCATGCGGGGCACGCCGAAAACGAGCGTGCCGATGAACTCGCGCGCATGGGTATGGCGCCCTACAAAGACTAACTTACGAACTTTGGCGTAGCCGCCTTGCTCAGGCGTGGCCCACCTGGCCTGAAAGCTGCATGGCATCCACGCCGATGGCTGACAGCGCCATGCGGTAGCGATCTTCCGGCGCGGCGGAGAACAGCACATCGGGCTCTGCTGGGCAGACCAGCCAACCATTGTCGGCGATCTCTTCTTCCAACTGGCCGGCACCCCAGCCGGAATAGCCCATAGCCACCAGAGCACGGGATGGGCCGGTGCCACGGGACATCTGCCGCAGCACATCAAGCGTGGTGGTTAGGGCAACACCACCGGCCACGGGCACGGTGGTGGACACGAAAAAGTCGTTCGAGTGCAGCACGAAGCCGCGGTGCTGTTCCACCGGGCCACCGCTAAACACTTCGATCAAGCCATCCCGATTGTTGCGCACGAGGCACTGGGGTTCGCTGCTTTCCTCGCCCGCCAGCGACAGCTCTTTGAGCAACTCCGGGAACGCAAAATCATCATGGCGCTGGTTTGCCACGAGGCCCATGGCCCCTTGCTTGCTGTGGGAGCAAATATAAATGAGCGTGTGCTGAAACCGTTTGTCGGGCATGCCTGGCATGGCGACCAAAAAGCGCCCCTGCAACTCACTATCCGACTGTAAATTTCCAATGCTCATGGGGGAAGTTTGTCGCAGCACACTCAAGCTGGCAAGCGTCGCCAGAGTAGAACCGAACCTCGATTGCACCCGGAATGAACACATTGCCGTCGGCCTTTTGCTATCCCTTTCCACGATGTTCAACAGAATCACGGTCTTATGACCGAATTTGTAGCGTTCTGATTTGTTGAATTATTTCGTCCGGGCCAGGTTAAAGTATGAAAAAGTGCCGTTTCACCGTTGTTTCAGCCATGTTTGGCCTCGCATTTTTCTCATTTAACGAGAGTGCCCTGGCTCAAGGCCGTGCGGTCGCCAAAATTGAGCAGGCGAAGGCACAGCTAATCGTTGGACCGGAAACCGATGCGGGCACGGTGCAGGCCATCGTATCAATTGAGATGGCAGACGGGTTTAAAACCTATTGGCATGTGCCTGGCGACGGCGGTCTTCCACCGCTGTTCAAAGTGGATGGTGAGCCGGTTGAGGTGCGCCTGCCAGCGCCCACACGTTTTAAGGATCAGTACGGTCAGTCGATTGGCTACAAGGCTGAGGTGACGATGGCCTTTGAGTTGCCTGCCCCGACCGATGGCGTGGTGGACATGGATATGATTGTCGGCGTGTGTGCGGAGATATGCATTCCCTTCATCGCCAATCTGTCGGCGCCAGTCCCCCCTGCGATGATGCCCCGCGCGAAGTTTGCCATTGCCGACGCTTTTGACGCCCTGCCAGGGGCGTTTGACGATGAACTGTCTGTTACGGATGCAACGGTGAGCACGGGTGAGGATGGTGCACTGGACCTTGTGGCCAATATTGTTGTGCCGTCTGATGCCGGACTTGAGGACGCACGCGTTTTTGCTTGGTTGCCGGGGCGTGACGAGTTTTTTGTTCACGCCGCGCAGCTTACCCGCGATGGCAAGATGGTCGCTGCGCGCATGCCGGTAACGACCGAACTGTCACCTGAAATTCTTGCCGGACGTGAGGTGCAATTTACCCTGATTTCCGCTGACCAATCTGTTGAAGGCGTGGTGAAGCTGCACTAGTTGTCGCGCTGCGGGCGCGCGCGGGGCGTCTACCCGAAACAAGTGACAGGACACTTCATCATGACCATTTCTGTTGGCGATAAATTGCCGGAACATACCTTCGCAACGCCGACCAATGATGGTCCAGGCGAAGTGTCTGTCGCAACTTTGACCGAAGGCAAAACACTGGTGATTTTCGGTGTGCCGGGGGCATTTACCCCCACCTGCAACGCCAATCACCTGCCCGGCTATGTTGAACATTTCGATACGCTCAAAGAAGCGGGTGCCGATGAAGTCGCTGTGGTGTCTGTCAACGACGTGTTCGTGATGGGTGCCTGGCGCGACGCGTCTTCCGGTTCTGATCGCATTCACTTTTTGGCCGACGGCAGCGCTGAGTTTGCCGGAAAGATCGGCATGGAACTCGACCTGACTGCCCACGGCCTGGGCAAACGCTGCAAGCGTTTTTCGATGATCGTGCGGGACGGCGAGATTGTGTCTTTGAACGAAGAGGAAAATCCGGGCGAAGTGGATGTGACCGGCGCCGCTACCATCATTGACCAGCTAAAATCCTAGCGGGCTGGCGGTCCGACCCCTTCGTCTTTTGCATATTACTGGGCGGCGCGGGCTTGATCCGATAACGGACCAATGGCCTCCTCGGCGGTCATTGGTTTGCCGAAGAGGAAGCCCTGTGCGTACTCGCAGTGCAGTTGGGTCAGCTCCAGCAAATCGCTCTCGAACTCAGCGCCTTCTGCCACCACCGACATGCCCAGATCATGGGCCAAGGTCACGATAGATCGCAGAATGACCGGAGCACCGGCCACCTCACCGGATCCGCGAAGGAACGCCTTGTCGATCTTGATCGTGTCAAAGGGGAACCGGGTCAGATAGGCCAGCGACGAATAGCCGGTGCCAAAATCATCCATAGAGAGGCCAGCTCCCAATCCTTTGAGTTTGTGCAGCACATCGCGCGCAAATTCTGGATTGCTCATCACCAGGCTTTCCGTCAGCTCAAGCTTGAGCGTCTGAGGCGTGATGGCGTGGCGCTTCATGACGGCGGCAACATCTGAAATAATGTTCTGGCGCAAGATTTGCCGGGACGAAATGTTCACGCTCATGAACAGGTCAGGCCGTCTCTGGCTTTGCATCTTGGCCAACTCACGAGCCGCGACCTCCAAGGCATATAGGCCAAGCGGGACGATAAGGCCTGTGCGCTCCGCCAAAGGTATGAACTCGTCCGGCGACACCTGGCCAAGACGCGGATGGTTCCACCGCATAAGCGCCTCAAAGCCGGCAACTGACTGGTCTGTGAGGCTGACGATGGGCTGAAACACCATATCGATTTGTTGGCGCTCGAGGGCGCGGCGCAGGTCGGACTCGATCTGCAGCGAATTGGTGCCCACCACGCGGAAGGCCGGGCGGAAGGGCTCGATGCGGTCACCGCCCAAGCGCTTGGCCTGATAGACGGCCAGCTCTGCGCTTTTGATCAGGTCTTCAGCCGTTTCTGTGCGGGCACTTTGCGTGACGAGGCCCACCGATGCGGTGATAAATACTTCTTCCTCGGCGTAGTTGATGGGTGCGCGGATGGCGCGTTTCAATTCGTCTGCAAACTGCGCGATGGCCGTGGGCTCAGAGGTCGAGACCAGGATGATACCGAACTGATCTCCCGCCAGCCGGGCGAGCGTGTCCTGCTCGCTCAGCGTGCGGGCTATGCGGCGCGACAGCGTGAGCAGAATCGTGTCACCACCGGCCATGCCGTAGCTGTCATTGACGCGCTTGAAGCCGTCGAGATCCACCACCAGCACTGTGGGCCGCAGGCCATCCGTCGATGGTTTGGGGCCCAGCGCTGGTGTCAGCGACTTGCCCACGCCTGCAAGGCGCAACACGCTGGTGAGACGATCCAGGAACAGCTTGCGGTTGGGCAGGCCGGTGAGGTTGTCATGCACGGCATCGTGCAATAGCCGCTCATAGGCGCTGCGCTCGTCGGTGACGTCCAGCAGTGTTCCGCAGCAACGGATTACCTCGCCATCTTCGCCGATTACCGGGCGGGCCCTGAGCGCGAAGGTGCGATAGTGGCCATCATCGGTTTGCAGCTGAAAATCCTGGCTGATGCGGCCACGCCGGTGTTCCAGGATGGTGTCTAGGGTTGTGCGGAAGCGGTCACGATCGTCCGGGTGCAGCAGTTCCAGCCATTTCAGCGGTGGACCCTGAAGCTTGCCGTTGGGCAGGTTCAGGCGTTGCGCCACGTCGGGGCCGGTGAAAATTTTGTCGCGACTGACGTCCCAGTCCCACACGCTGTCGCCCGCGCCCATCAAGGCCAGCGCCTGTTGTTCCAGATTGCTCATAAAGCCGTGGAACACCGACCCGCCCACAAAGGCGTGCTGCATGACGATGAAGCCAAGAAGCATGACAATCAGTACCATACCGCCCGCCAGAGCCGGCTGAATAATGTCATTGTCGATGCGGCCTGATGCGGTCATGAACCCGCCGGTCAACCAGAACAAAGCCAGCGCCCAGGCAGGCACAAGCATGATGGCGCGGTCGTAGCGCTGGAATATGAAATAGGCGATCAGGCCCGTGCCGGCGAGAAGCGTTGTTGCAAACGACAGGCGCGCAATACCGGCCGCAATTTCTGGCTCAAACAGCGCCAGTGCCGCCAATGCGAAAAGCGCGATCACCCAGCCGGTGGCGAAATAGGCGAAGCGAATGTGCCAGCGATTGAGATTGAGATAGGCAAAGACAAAGATTACAAGGCCGGCGGATAGAAGGATCTCCGAACCTGCCCTCCAGATCCGCAACTCATCGCCTGCAAGCCCGGTGATGCGGCTGACAAAACCGAAGTCCACGGCAACATAGGTCAGCACGGCCCAAGCCAAAGCCGCCGTCGCGGGGAACATGGCCGAACCCTTCACGACAAACAAAATAGTCAAAAACACCGCCAGAAGGCCTGCAATACCCAGCACAATACCGTTGTAAAGCGTGTAGGAATTGACCGTGGCCTCGTAGACGTCCGGCTCCCAAACCGTCAGGGCTGGCAGATTGAAGGTGTTCAATTCAGCCACAAACGTGATGGTTGCTCCGGGGTCCATAGTGAGCAGGAACACGTCTGCATCGGGGCTTGGCACGCGGGACAGGCTGAAGCCTTCCGACGGCGTGATGTCCACGATCCGATCCGCGCCAAGGTCTGGCCAGATGATGCCGGAACCCGGCTGGCGGTAATGGGGGGCGACGATAAGGCGGTCTAATTGCTGGTCAGTCGGGTTTGACAAAGCAAAGGCCGCCCAAAAGCGGCTGACATCGCCATTTTCTGCCCCGGTGGTCGACCGTACCTGAATCCGGCGCACCACCCCGTTGGCATCGGGCGCGGTGGACACCGAAACCGAGCCTTCGCTTTCATAGCGTTCGACAACGGGGCCGATGGCTATAGCAGTCTGCTCGGTGGACAGATTGATGGGCTCAAGCGCTACGGCGGGCTTGGTGACGAACAGAATGACAGCGAAGGCCCAGACGCAGAAAACCGTAAGGCCGCGTAGCCAAATTACAGGCCGAATCACGGGCCCAATTACGGGTACGGATGTCCCATTGTTGGCGCTTTGTGCGTCTGCCTGGCTTTGCTCCACGAACCCCCCGATCATTCTGCGCCCGATCATTTTGCGTATGAACTCATACAATATTCTGCACACTCAAAATCAGCGGCCAGAGCGGTGCCGCAACACGCCGAGAGACTAGTCCTAGCCGTTCCAGCCTGCTGCGCCAAGCTGACGCTTCGGCAATATGGGTCAGGCGCTTTGCGCCGATCTGTCCTCGCGCGCCTTTGGGGCGGCATTGGGGTCGTTGGAAATTTGGTTTTGCACTTGACCCACTTGGCCGGTAGCTGCCTGACGGCTTGGCCGGTCCCTGCGGGTGCGCGCAAACAATGCGTGGTTCTGCCACTGGCCGTTGATGCGCAGATAGTCTGGCGCGGTGCCTTCATGCTCAAAACCCAGCTTGTGCAACAGGCCCATGGATGGCGCATTGTCGGGCAGGGTGGCGGCCTCTATCCGGCTCAGCCCCAATTCCTTGGTGGCATGGTCAATCACGGCCCCCACCGCACCTGTGGCCACCCCTTGGCGCACGAAGCGCGCGCCTATCCAATAGCCCAGCGTGCCCGCCTGCATCACGCCGTAGCGAATACCTGTCAGCGACACACCACCCACCAATTGCTCGCCGTCAGCGTGGCTTCGCCAGACCAGCCATATGTGGCCAAGCCGCAATCTGGCGTCGCGTCGATAGCGGGCGATGCGCCGCGCCCAGGCGGCGGGCTGCAAATCATCGTCCGGCCACAGCGGCTCATAGGGTTGCAGAAAGGTTCGGCTTTCGCTGCGCAGCTGCGCCCAGGCGGCGTAGTCTTTGTGACGCGGTGGCCGGATGATCAGGCTACCATGCTTCACACTGTTGTGGTGCAGTGTTGCAGTGCGGGCCGGGGCGAGCGCGTCGCGTAAGCTGTCGATCAGCCGCCCAAACATGGTGCTATTGCGCAGCTTCCAAACTGGCCGCATCGGCAGACAGTGCATCGATCAACTCGGCGCGGGATGGCAGTTCCTGCACTGGCCCAAGGGCCGCCAGCGTCACATTCGGCGAACGGAAGGTGCGGTAGGCCAGATCGCGGAGGCGCTCGGGCGTCAGCGCATCGAGGCGCTCCATCAGTTCTTCATTGGTGACTGGACGGCCAAACAATAGCACCTGGCGGGCAATCTGGCCCGCGCGGGAGGCCGGGCTTTCCATGCTCATCATCAGACTGGCGCGCACTTGAGCGCGGGCGCGGTCGATCTCGTGTTGGCTGATATCTTCGGCCGCCCGGCGCAATTCCTGCACGATCAGGCGCACCAGTTCGCCATTGTCTTCGGGGCCAGTTGCGGCGTGGATGCCAAAAACGCCCGTGTCTGAAAAGCTCCAGTGGAAGGCGTAGATCGAGTAGCACAGGCCATGTTTCTCACGAATTTCCTGAAACAGCCGAGACGACATGCCACCGCCCATGATCTGGGCCAAGAGCTGCGAGGCATAATAGTCGCGGACATGGTATGCGCGGCCAGGGAAGCCAATGAGCACATGGGCTTCCTGCGTGTCCTTGAGTACGATGCTTTCGCCGCCTGTATAGGTGGCCGGAACCGGCGGTTCATCCACCTCTGATGTGACGTCTGAAAAGCGGGCACGCACCATAGCCACGAACTCTTGATGGTCCACCGCTCCGGCACAAGCGACCACCATTTGCGGGCCACGATAGTGCTGCTGCAAATATTGAAGCATGTCGTCACGGCTGAAGCCGGACACCGTTTCGGCAGTACCAAGAATCGGCCTACCGATGGGCTGGCCCCCAAAGGCGGTTTCCATGAAATTCTCAAACACGACATCGTCGGGATTGTCATGGCTGGCGCCAATTTCCTGCAGAATGACGTGCTGCTCCCGGGTGACTTCTTCGGCTTCGAATTTTGAGTGAAGCAAAATGTCGGCGAGAATATCCAGGCCCAGCTCAACATCGTCGCGCAGCACGCGGGCGTAGTAAGACGTTGTTTCAATCGAGGTCCCGGCGTTCAGATCGCCGCCCACGCTTTCTATTTCATCGGCAATGCCGCCGGCTGTGCGCCGGTCCGTGCCCTTGAAGGCCATGTGTTCAAGAAAATGCGCCACGCCATGGGAATTGTCGTCCTCATTGCGAGACCCCGCCTTCACCCATACGGACAGGGCGGCGCTTTCGAGATGCTGCATGGATTGGGTGACGACGGAGAGCCCATTGGGCAGGACTGTAACTTCAACTGACATTGGAAAACCTTTGCACAATCGGGTGGGCCGCGTCCATCAAGCATCGGGCAAAGCTCATGCGGTGTTTTGCGCGGCGCGGGAGCGTTCGCGGATGTAGGTCTGCACGGCATCCAGATCGTTTGGTAGCACATCAAAGCGCTCTTCGCGGTCCATCAAGTCGCCAAGCCAGTTGGGCAAGGCCGGACGTTGACCCATGGCGCGCTGGACAGAATCGGGAAATTTGGCCGGGTGGGCGGTGCCCAAGGTCACGCGCAGGGTCTCGTCGGTCTGCGCCTCCTCCGCCACTTTCATGCCCACTGCAGTGTGGGGGTCGAGCAAATAGCCGGCCTGTTCGTACACACGTTTGATCGTGGCAAGGGTCTCATCTTCCGAGCAGGCGCCGGCTGCAAATTCAGAGCGAATGGCGGCCAGCGGACCGGCTTCGATTTCAAACGCGCCGGACTGTTTGAGGCGATCCATCAGGTCGTTCACAATGCGACTGTTGCGATCGTGCGCGAAGTAGAGCAGCCGTTCGAAATTGGACGAGACTTCAATGTCCATTGAGGGCGAATGGGACGTTTCCACCCCGAGTTTTTCATAGCGGCCTGTGGCGAGGCAGCGGGCCAGAATGTCGTTGCGGTTGGTAGCAACCGTCAGGGCCTGAATGGAGGCGGCCAGCCCCATGCGCTTGGCCACATAGCCGGCGAACACATCGCCAAAATTGCCAGTGGGCACGGAAAAGGACACAGCCCGGTCTGGTGCGCCGAGGCTGGCGGCGGCGGTGAAGTAATAGACCACCTGCGCCATGATGCGTGCCCAGTTGATGGAGTTGACCCCTGACAGCCCCACGCCATCGCGGAAGCGGTGATCGTTGAACATGGCCTTCACCAGATCCTGGCAATCGTCAAAATTGCCCTCAATGGCGACGGCGTGCACGCCTTTGTCCAAAACGGTGGTCATCTGGCGGCGCTGCACATCCGACACCCGGCCATGGGGGAAGAGGATGAACATGTCTGCCCGTTCCCGGCCTTTGAAGGCGTCGATGGCCGCGCCGCCCGTGTCGCCGGAGGTGGCGCCGACAACGGTTGCGCGGTTGCCGCGCTCGGCCAACACGTGGTCCATCAGGCGCGCCAGAAGCTGCATGGCGACATCCTTGAAGGCGAGGGTCGGTCCGTGAAAAAGCTCCAGCACGAAGTCGCGCTCGCCAATCTGCACCAGCGGGCACACTGCGGGATGTCGGAAGGTGGCATAGGCTTCGTCCACCATGGTCTCGAAAGCTGTGCGGTCGATTTCCCCTTCGACGAAAGGCCAGAGCACTGTTTTGGCCACCTGCGCGTAGGGCATTGCGCGAAACGAACTTATGGTTGTGGTGTCCAGCACTGGCCATTCATCGGGCACATAAAGGCCGCCGTCGCGGGCCAGGCCAGCCAGCAACACATCGCAAAAACCAAGGTCTGGGGCTTGGCCCCGGGTCGATACATATTTCACGGCAGTTCGGTCCACATATACTGGAGGGTGGTGCAGAAGAGGTTGCGCCTTGGGTTGAAAATGGCGCTTGGCGGTGCCTCTAACACCGGTTTGCTCTTTTCGCCATATTGCTCCAATAGATCAGGAGCTATTGGTTGTCGCAGACCTGATTTTGGTAATTCGTATTTGGTAAGTGGTATGGCGCTCAAGTCTTCGTTTCGTTCCGCAATTCTAGCTGGTGCCTGCGCCGTGGCCGCCATTGGTCTGGCATCATGCCAATCATCTGGTGGCAGAGCGCTGGAGAATATCGCCAATGACAGCTCGCTGCAGAACAGCACAGATGGCCAAGTGGCAATCGCTGCCCCACGCGCCGTGCTGACCAATTATTGTCCGCAGCTGGAACTGCTGGAGCCCTATTACGAAGACTTTGCCGGTGGTCAGCGCGGCGATCCCGAAAAGCTGCGCTTTCAGGCCACCATGCTGGAAGCCGTACGCTCCTGCCGTATCGAAGGTGACCAGATTGTCCTGAGTGTTGGTGCACGGGGCCGCGTCATCACCGGCCCGACGGGTGAGCCGGGCACATCCAATCTGCCCATCCGTATTGCCGTGCGGTCCAGTGAAGGTGTGCTGTTCTCCGAATTGTACAAGGAGCCGGCCAGCATCGCCCAGACCAGCGGCACCACCCGCTTCCAGTTCGTGCAGGATGTGCGGGTGCCCGCGCCCACTCAGCGAAACTACAAGATTCTTGTTGGCTTCGACTCCGGGCCGACGACTTAGAATTCAGCTTTAGTTTGCGCTAAATATCTCCATCCCCCATGCCGTCCCATTGGGCCATGGCGTCCAGCGTGGCCGGCAGATCGCTCATCTTTGCGATCACTGTTTCCGCGCCTGCATCCATCAATTGCTCGGCATGACCGGGGTAAGTGTGGCCCGCGCCGGTGAAGCCGACAACGCGGCAACCCGCGGCCCGGGCGCCGGCCACACCGTGGTGGCTGTCTTCTATCACAACCGCATTCCGGCCTTCCGCGCCAAACTCGCTCAACGCAAATTTGAACACGGATGGTGAGGGTTTGGGCTCTTTGTCGCCAACCGAACGCGACGAGAAAATATAGGGCTTGAAACGGTCCAGCAGCCCCACTTTGCGCAGCATCATGGCTAGTCGTTCATCGGAGGAATTGGAGCAGATGCACCGCGGCGTTTCCAGCTTGTCCAGTGCCAGGTCAACACCCCGGATCATCTCCAGCTCATTGGTGAGACGTTCCTCTATCTCGGTCTGTATATCGTCATAGACGCTGGCCTCCACCGGCCGCTCCATCTCGTCGGCTACGGTTTGCAGGATGCTCTCAGTGGTCATGCCCGCAAAGCGCGCCGCAAAATCCTGCCAATCAATTTCATACCCCCAAGCGTTGAACATTTCAGCTTCCACCTTGGCGGCGATCATCTCGGAATCCACCAGCACGCCGTCGCAGTCAAAAATGATGAGGTCGATAGGGGCCATGGCGAACATCCGATGCAAGGAGTGGTTGGCGGCGGCGTAACAGCTTGTTCACCATGTTTCCACGGCAATCGTTAACCACGCTTGCGAACGTGGGCTTAACCGCGATGGGTAACCATGGCGGGGAAGAAATCACGGGTCACAGTAATGAGTTCCGCCATGTCTGCCAGAACGGCTGCAAAATCCAAGACCGCGCTCCGTAATGTGGGTGCCGCGCCATCTCTACAGACGCCGCTTCCGCAAGCGGATCTGCCGCGGGACGTTATCCTCAAGGGGGACTGCGTTGCGCATATGGCGTCGCTGCCGGAAGGGTCGGTGGACATGATCTTTGCAGACCCGCCGTACAATCTGCAGCTGCAGGGCGAACTTGCCCGTCCGGACCAGAGCCAAGTGGACGCGGTGGACGACGCGTGGGACCAGTTTGACAGTTTCGAGGCCTATGACGCCTTTACCCAGGCGTGGCTGCTTGCCGCCAAGCGAGTGCTCAAGCCCACGGGTACGATTTTTGTCATTGGCTCGTACCACAACATCTTCCGGGTCGGCACCAGCCTGCAAAACCAGGGCTGGTGGATCCTCAATGACATCGTTTGGCGCAAGACCAATCCGATGCCGAATTTTCGCGGGCGCCGTTTCGCCAACGCCCACGAAACCCTCATCTGGGCCTCCAGAAACCAGACGGGGAAGGGATATACGTTTAATTACGAAGCCCTGAAAATGGCGAATGACGACCTCCAGATGCGTTCCGATTGGCTGTTTCCCATTTGCACGGGCCATGAGCGCATCAAGGATGAGGAAGGGCGCAAGGCGCACCCTACGCAGAAGCCCGAAGCACTCCTGCACCGCATTCTTATGGCGGCGTCGAACCCTGGTGACGTGGTGCTTGATCCGTTCTTCGGGTCAGGCACCACGGGTGCCGTGGCTAAAAAGCTCGGTCGCCACTTCATTGGGATCGAGCGGGAACAGGATTACATTGATGTGGCTCAGGCCCGCATTGACGGGATCAGGGCCGGCGAGGGCGTGGCGCTGAAGGTTTCCACCGGCAAGCGGGCCGCCCCGCGCGTTCCGTTTGGAGCCTTGATCGAAAATGGCCTGTTGGAAGTTGGTACGGTGTTGTCCGACAGCAAGCGCCGCTGGCAGGCGGTGGTGCGGGCCGATGGTTCCATCTCCGTCGACGCAAAGAACGCCGGCTCCATCCACCGCATGGGTGCCCACGTACAGGGCTTTGACGCCTGTAATGGCTGGACCTTCTGGCACTATGCCGAAGGCGACGTGCTCAAGCCTATTGATGATCTGCGCGAGATCATCCGTGAAGGCCTTCGCGAGGGGGCGGGCAGCGCCGCATAGCTGGCAGTTTCGCCCTTCGACGCCTCTTCAGTCCTTGACGCCAAGGGTCCGGAACACCGGACCCATGTGGCTGATCATGGATGTAAGCACGCGCTCGCGTTCTACTAAATTGGCAGGTAGCTCCCGGTCCAATTGGCTGTCTATGGCAAGCGTGGCCAACCCATGGACGACCGCCCAGCCCAGAATGCTGACCGCGCCTTCCGGCGATCCGGGGTCGCCCATGCCATTTCCCGGTGCGGTTTGCAGGCGGCCGGAGGCGCGTAGAAACTCCTCGTCCTCGCCGTCAATCACATCCCCCCGGAACATCAGCCGAAACAGGTTGGGCCGGTGCAGCGCAAAGGCGATGTAGGCTTCGCCTTCAGCCCTGAACTGCGCCATCTCTTGTGGTTGTGAATCGGACTTGCGGGCCTCAATCGCATCGGCGAGCTGGTCGAAGGCCGATGCGGCACATGCCGTCAGCAATGCTCGCTTGTCGGGGAAATGGCGATAAACGGCGGCGGGGGCCACCCCCACTGCCTTTGCCGCCGCTCTGCCAGAAACCGCCTCCGGCCCCTCATTTTCCACCACAGACAGCGTGTGAACCAGCAATTCCGCCCGCAAATTGCCGTGGTGATAGCTCTTTTTCGATTTTTTATCTGTCATGATTTCAATTGTTTAAGTGACCTTTGAACTCCTTTTGTGATCATTGATCACATTTTTTCTGGACAATGGCAATCGCCCTGCACATATTGATAATGTGATCAATGATCACTTCAGAAAATCAGCGCACCAAAGGGAACACACCATGCTTATCAAGACAGCCATTATCGCCACCGCTTTCGTCGCTCTTGTCGGAGGCACTACCATCGGGTTGGCCCGCTCGGTGCCCGCTGAAGGACGCTCGTTCGGGGAAAGAGTTGCCTCTAGCGCCGCCACATTGATGATGAAGGGCATAGCCGCCGGTTATTCCGCCAAGATTGGTGGCCAGCAGACGGCCGAAGCCGGAACCGGCCCAAAACTGCTCCAGGTCAATTTTCGGGTTGAGGGCGACATTCAGGAATTCTCCGACCAGATGGACTATTTTGCGCCGTTCCTGTCCCAGGTGCCCGGCATGACGTGGAAAGTCTGGTCAGTGAATGAGCAGACCCGCCAGGCCAACGGAACCTATCTGTTCCAAAGTCAGGCTGATATTGATCTTTATCTCAGTGAAATCATGCCCCAGGGCATGGAGGGCAATCCCCGC
>JBCDIB010000008.1:0-21743 GCA_038749385.1 Pseudomonadota bacterium
CTGATCGGCCTGCTGGAGCGTCGCCTCGACGCTGTTGTGTACCGCGCCAAGTTCGTGCCCACCGTGTTTGCTGCCCGTCAGTTCATCAACCACGGCCATATCACCGTGAATGGCGTGAAAACCAACATCCCATCCTACCGCCTGAAAGTGGGCGACGTTGTTGAGATCCGCGAAAAGTCCCGCGACCTCGTCATCGTGCTGGAAAGCGTCGGCCTGGCCGAGCGCGATGTGCCCGACTATATCGACGTCGACCACAAGAAGATGTCCGCCTCCATCAAGTCCATCCCCGGCCTGGCCGATGTGCCGTATCCAGTGGTGATGGAACCAAACCTGGTGGTGGAATTCTACTCGCGCTAACGCGCGGTTGTTTGCGCTCGCGGCAGCGGCCTTCGGGCCGCGCCTCCGCGGGGGCGGCGGACTTCCCCCAGCGGCTCTTCGCCGCTTGGGAGCCTGCTGGTAAAGTGATTCAAAAGGCCGTCGGAACGTTCTGTTCCGGCGGTTTTTTTGTGGGTTCAGGTTTGTTGATAGATGGCGCGCAGGGCGGTCCAGTTTTGGCCCATTATGTCGGCCTTTTCGGCCATCCAATAGAACTGCCCGTCACCGCCCGCTGGCACCATCTGGGTGCCGCTGAAAAACTCCGCTGAATGGCTGAACACTTGCCGGACGGTCCCTTTGCCCGGCACCAGCGGCGGGTAGCGCTGCCCCGCTGGCGGCAAAGGCAGGAAGTCATATTCCGGGCTGTCCTGCACGGGGTTGGGCCAGCCGCCAAGCACGTCGCCAAAAAAGCCCACCGTGGCAGATGTCGTTTCCGGCGCGAATTGGCCTTCACCTTCCCACTGCCACTCATTGATCGCATCTGCATGGGTGCCGCCCACCCGCTCATCGCTCCAACTGTAGGGCACGCTCACCGCAGCGTGGGGCATCAGCAGCTCGCACTTCTCAAGGTCTGCAAACGGCCGAAGATCCGGCCAACGGCGGTCATGATAGGTGGCGAGCGCTTCCGGGGCGGGCTGTAGCTCAAGCCGGTTTGCAGGCTCGGTCACGTGCACCATGCGCGTGCCGCCATCCCACACCGAGGCGTCCATGAAGAAGCTCAGCAGGCCCGTGCGCGGCAATAGCGGGTCCAGCGCCGGCAAATCCGCCAACTCATCCAGGTTCACTTGGCCCACAAATGCCAGCGGCATGGGCGCAAACAGCACTTCCTTTTGCAGCTCATGCTCGACCACCATCGGGCCGGTATCCATGTTGGCCATCGCGGCGCGGGCCTCGGCGACAGCCTCTGCGCCCATCATGTCCAGCAGGTCTTGCGACATGCCGTCGAACGGATCTCCGCTGAACGCTTTGAGCGTGATTTCAAACGACCGGTCCATCTCCGCCGCCCGCTCCTTGGCGTCGGGCATCGGCGGCCGCACGGGCCATTCAAAGCCCGCAGGCATGGCGGGCGGCCCACCCATACGGCTTGCGCCAGGGACGGTCTCGGCTATCGGCGCCTGCGCGCGTATGAAGCTGATGCAGTCCAGACTGCTCGCCACGATAGCATCCGCCAAATCATCCAGATCCGCTGTGTGGAGCGAGCCGCGCAAGGCGTCACGATTGGCAAACAATGGCATGGATTTTCCTTCGCTGCCCGCAGGGTGGCCGCGCAAACTGCTTTGCGCAAGATCTGGTGCATACCCGCAGGCGGAGATAGGTTTTGGCACAATGTTCTTATGCAGCCCGGAATGCCATGTCCCCGGCTTCAAATTTGGCGTAAGCCCTATCGCATGATTCAGACTTTCCAACGCTTTCGCCGAGTCCGCAAAACGGCATACGCCGCCACGCTGATATTTGGCTTGTCCGCGGTGCCGACCGGTGCGGAAGCTGATCTGGACTTGGGCCGTGAGGCGTTCGTATCTTCCAATGTTCTGGGCGCTTTCTACCACGAGCTTGGCCACGCGGTGATTGATCTGCTGAACATTCCGGTCTTCGGAAAGGAAGAGGACGCCGCCGACGTGTTCTCGGTGATATTGATCGACAGCTTGTTTGAAGATGAGGCAGCCGAGAGCATGGCGCTCGACGTTGCTCTACCATTCTTGGCGGAGGCTGAGAACGTTGCAAATGGTGGAGACCCCACCGCCTGGTGGAGCGCCCACGGTCCAGATGAACAGCGCTTCTACAACACTGTCTGTTTGTTTTACGGAGCGGACCCCAGCCGCAGAGGAGATTTTGCAGAGGATATGGAGCTGCCGGAAGATCGTGCGCAAGGGTGCGCCGATGAATTTCAGCTGGCGCTGGACAGTTGGGGGCCGGTGCTGGACGAGCTGGAAACCCTCAAGGGCAATCGGAGTTTTGTGGCAAATATCGCCGAGGATGCGCGCCAGCTTGCTCCGATTATGTCGCAAGTGATGATCGAAGAGATGGACGCGCTGAACGAGATTTTCGGGTTTGCCAAGGAGCTATCGGTGTCCGTTGAATTGTGCGGTGAAGCCAACGCTTTCTACGATCTTGATGGACAAAATATCATCATGTGTGCGGAATATGAGCCGCATTTTGCCGAACTCTACGCGCAAACTCTGTAGGCTTACGGCACCACATTGCCCGGGTAGGGCCAGCCGTTGGGGGCACAACCTTCCAAGCCTATGCTTTGCTGCACCATCAGGTGGGCGGGATAACTGCCATCCCCTGCAGGGTCGCCGCAGGGTTGATGCCCTTGGCCCAGGAAGTGACCGATCTCATGGTTCACAACATAGGCGCGGTATTCGGCGAGGCTCGCCGTCCAGTGTGGTACGGCCCATTTCCAACGATCCGCGTTGATCACGACATAGCCGCCATTGCGGCAACTCAACGTGCTGTCGACCTTTAGCGGGCTGCACATATGGTCAGCTTGCCACGGCGTCACAACGCGGATGACAAGATCAGGGCGCCGTTTGCTCTTACTTTTGGCGGACTGGCTTTTGGTGAAAGGGACGAGCTTGAGGTTGGGCGCGGCGTTCCAGCCCCGCCGGTCGAGCAGAATGCGATGGATTTCTGCTTCGACTTCAAGAATATCGAGGTCGAGGCCAGAATAAACTTCAATGCTGTAGGCTTTGGTGCCCGATTTTAGCCAGCCTTCAATGGTGGGAAATGGCTCTGCGGGAGTAACGAGCGCAGTTGTAGGCGGATTTGCAGCAGTGCCAGAAAGGCCGATCAGGAATATGAGGGCGGGTAACAGCATAGCTAGCTTTGTCATTCGTGCGGTAAATGCGGCTGTATTGGGTGTTACCGCCACGCGCAAGCTGCCGTTTCATGGGTGGTACACGGTTGAGCATCGCCGTTCGTCTTTGCCATCACACCGGTGGACAGGATGGCCTTCAATGGCGATAAGCAGGCAAAAGATGACGGGAATCCGGTTATGAAAAAACTGATCTTGCAAGCGGTGAGCTGGTGGAATGGTGCCACGTGGGGCACCCGCTTCTTCACCTGGCGCAACGGCACCAAGGTGGGCGAAGACGAATTCGGCAATGTCTATTACGAGGGCAGCGAATTTTATGGCCGCCCCCGCCGATGGGTTATTTACGCCGACTATGCCGAAGCCTCGTCCATCCCAGCCGGCTGGCACGGCTGGATGCACCACCGCGTGGACACGCCACCCTCCAAGCAAGATTATACGGCCCGCGAATGGGAGCTGAGCCACAAGCCTAACATGACCGGCTCTGCCGCGGCATACCGCCCCAAGGGCTCCATGTTGACGCCGGAAACACGTCCGGAAGTTACCGGCGATTACGAGGCGTGGACACCTTAATTAGCGTTCATTCGTTGTTCAGCGCGCTGGTGCCATAATCGGTTTCTAAGCACCTGCGGTGCAATTGTTCGTGCTAACGACTATGCGCCTTAAAGACTTCTAGTTTCGGATCGCCATGCGCCTGTCTTCTTTTTTCGCCGTTCTTGCAGCCAGCGGTCTTTGCTTTATGGCCGTGACACCACTGGCCGACGCTGCCCGCATCTCAAACCGCGTGGCAGTGTTTAGCGGCATCGACAAGATCACCGGGCGTATCACCACGTTTGATGTTTACATCGACGAAACCGTGCAATTTGGTGCCCTGCAGGTGACGCCGAAAATTTGCTACACGCGCGACGAGACAGAGACGCCCAAAACGACCACTTTTGTGCAAGTGGACGAAATCACGCTGGACCGTAAAATTCGCCGTATCTTCAATGGTTGGATGTTTGCAGACAGCCCCGGATTAAACGCAGTGGAGCATGCAGTTTATGATATCTGGCTCAAAACCTGTAAACAGGAGTCAGAGGTGGTGCCACCACCCTCGTAATGTGTGCCGGGGGTGTGCCGTTGCTCGTCCAGCTTTGGTGGATAAAAGTCCGCTTCATGCGCCAGCGCCGCATCTAGCACGTGGCGGTAGCTGCTAGCCGGGATCTCTATCGCGCCAAACCGCGCCAAATGGCCGGTGATAAACTGCGTGTCCAGCAGTGAGAAACCGCCCATCTTCAATCGTCCAACCAAATGCACCAACGCAACTTTTGATGCGTCGGTGACGGTTGAGAACATGCTTTCGCCAAAGAACGCACCGTTGATGCGCACACCGTAGAGCCCGCCTACAAGCTGTCCGTCTTGCCAGCTTTCCACGCTGTGCGCGTGTCCCATGGCGTGCAGATCGGTATACAGGTCCAGTATGGTCCGGTTGATCCAGGTGCTTTCGCGACCAGGTTGAGAGGCAGCGCAACCGCGCATCACGGCACCAAATTCTGTGTCAACGCGCACGTCGAATTTGCCTGATTTTACGGTACGAGCCAGCCGTTTTGGCAGGTGAAAATCATCCAACGGAATAATGCCACGCATTTCGGGCTCGACCCAATGCAGGGCGTTATCTTCTGCGGATTCCGCCATGGGGAACAGACCGCAAGCATAGGCTTTTAGCACCAATTCGGGTGATATCTGCAGGGAAGGGGCGCGGGGTCGGCTCATAAGGTCTAGATAGCAGCAAGCGCCGTCACTGCAATGCCTTGCAGTGTGGGGTCAGACCGTTCGGATTGTTGCCAGCTTCACACCAAACGCAACGAAGATGGCCCCGGTCGCGCCCTTCATTACGCGAGCGGTAAGCGGTCTCACGACCCGCTTACCCGCCTTCTGCAGCACTGCAATCATGCCCCCAAACCATAAGGCGTTGAGCACGCAGTGCACGGCCACCAGTGTGGCCGCTGCCAGCCATGCGCCTTGGCCCTGCGGCACGAACTGGGGGAAGGCGGCCAGATAGAACATGGCGGTCTTTGGATTAAGTGCATTGGTGAGAAAACCCTCAAGGAAGGCACCGCGCTTATGGTTCGTCGCTTGCGGGAGGCTCGCCTTCGAATTGGTGGGTGCAGCAAATGCCTCACGCAGCGACTTGATGCCAAGATAGATAAGGTAGCAAGCGCCCAGCAATTTGAAGGCCATGAACAATTGGGCCGACTGCACCAACAGCGCCGCCACGCCCAGAACGGACAATGCGCTCTGCAGGCAGAACGCGGCCACAAAGCCAGCAATATTGGCAAAACCAGCACCGGCAGACCGCGTTGCCACAGTTTTGGCAATCAAAAGCCCATTTGGACCAGGGGAAATGACCAGCAGCGCTGCAACGATAGCAAATGCCAATATGCTCTGCAGGTCCATATTGTGTCTCTACTTCATTCCCAAATATTTCTCGAGCCAGTGAATGTCATAGTCGCCTGAAATCACGTCGGCTTCTTGCGCCAGGCGCATGTGCAGCTCGATGGTTGTGTCCACGCCCTCAACCACGAACTCGTCCAGCGCCCGCGCTGTGCGGGCGATGGCCTCTTCGCGGGAAGCGCCATAGATGATCAGTTTGCCGATCAAGCTGTCGTAATAGGGCGGAATTTTATAGTCCGTGTACGCGCCTGAATCGACACGCACGCCCAAACCTCCCGGCGGGTGCCAGAATGCAATTTTTCCAGGCGATGGCACAAAGGTCTCGGCGTGCTCCGCATTGATACGGCACTCGATGGCATGGCCCTTCAGCGTTACCTCTTCTTGGGTGCGCGACAGGCCAAGACCTGCGGCCACTCGCAGCTGCTCCTGCACAAGATCCATGCCCGTGATCATTTCGGTGACGGGATGTTCCACCTGTAGGCGGGTGTTCATTTCAATGAAATAGAACTCGCCATTCTCATACAGAAACTCGATGGTCCCGGCGCCGGAATAACCCAACTTCGCCACAGCATCGGCGCAGGTCTTGCCTATCTGCGCGCGCTGCTCCGGCGTGATGACGGGGGATGGGGCTTCTTCCCAAACCTTTTGGTGGCGACGCTGCAACGAGCAGTCGCGTTCGCCCAAGTGGATGCCTGCACCTTTGCCATCACCGAACACCTGAATTTCAATGTGGCGTGGCTGGCCCAGATATTTTTCCATGTACACGGCGTCATCGCCAAAGGCGGCGGCTGCTTCCGTGCGGGCGCTGTGCCAGGCTTCGACAAGATCAGCCTCGGTCTGCGCCACCTTCATGCCGCGACCACCGCCGCCAGAAGAGGCCTTGATCAGAACTGGATAGCCGATTTCCGCCGCAGTGGTCAGCGCTTCTTCTTTGGTGTTCACGCCGCCGGCGGAACCGGGCACCACCGGAATGCCCAGGTCCGCCGCCGTCTGTTTAGCGGTGATCTTGTCGCCCATCGTACGGATGTGCTCCGACGAGGGGCCAATGAAGGTAACGTCGTGCGCTTCCAGGATTTCGGCAAACTTGGCGTTCTCCGAAAGGAACCCGTAGCCGGGGTGTACCGCATCTGCGCCGGTGATCTCGATGGCCGCCAATATTTGCGGAATGTTGAGATAGCTGTCGCGGGACGAGGGCGGCCCGATGCACACGCTTTCATCGGCCAAGCGCACATGCATGGCTTCACTGTCTGCCGTGGAGTGCACGGCTACGGTGGCAATGCCAAGCTCTTTACAGGCGCGCTGAACCCGCAACGCGATCTCGCCACGGTTGGCGATAAGGACCTTTTTGAACATTCGTTCGCCCTACAGCTCTATTCGATGACGACGAGAGGCTCGCCGAATTCCACAGGCTGCGCGTTCTCGACCAGAATTTTTGTGACCTTGCCCGAGCGTGGCGCCGGGATCTGGTTCATGGTTTTCATGGCTTCCACGATCAAAAGCGTGTCGCCTTCCTTCACCGAACCCCCGATGGAGATGAAGTTGTCGGCACCGGGTGACGGGGCCATATATGCTGTGCCCACCATTGGGGATGTGACGGCGTTTGCCGTATCTGCTGCTCCCCCGCTGTCTGCGGCAGGAGCTGCGGCTGCCACGGGTGCTGCTGCAGCGGGGGCAGGGGCGGCGGGCGCCTGCGGCGCGTAAGCCATAGTGGGGGCAGCCTGCGGCAGGTCGCGGCTAACGCGAATGTGCAGATCACCTTGTTCGACTTCGATTTCCGTCAGATCGCTTTCAGCGAGCAGATTGACGATCTTGGCAACGGTTTCGGTGTCGACGCTGTCTTTTTTGGTCATGTAAGTCCCCGGCGGGCGATTTATGTCTTGTTCCAACGCGCAACCGCGTCAATCGCCAAGCCATAGCCCATCGTTCCGAAGCCTACAATGATACCGGCAGCCGGAGCGGAGATATGAGAGTGGTGACGCACAGGTTCTCGCGCATGCACGTTGGAAATGTGAACTTCCACCACCGGCACATGAATGCCGCGCAGCGCATCGCCCAGCGCCAGCGAAGTGTGGGTCAGTGCGCCGGCATTCAAAATGACAGCGCAGGCCGTTTCATTGGCTTCGTGCAGCCAGTCGACAAGTTGGCCCTCATGGTTGGATTGCCGAAAATCCACCGCCAACCCGCGCTCGTCGGCCTGCACCCGGCACTCGGCTTCAATATCGGCGAGGGTTTGATTGCCATACTGCTCTGGCTCCCGCGTGCCCAGCAGGTTCAGATTTGGTCCGTTGAGAATGAAAATTGGCTTCTGGGTCGCCATGGCGGGCCTCATGTCGAGCGGATGGTGCGTTGCCATCCGCTCTAACGTCAATGCTTCCCGTTCCGCAAGCGTCTGCGATTGGCTAACCGCAGCGTGTGGAGCCGCAATTGCGCAGATTGGTATAGCGTGCTTCGAGATCTTCCATTGAGATAGCGCCGGGTACCACTTCATCTCCAATGATGAAGCCGGGCGTACCATTTATGCCCAATGCTTCGGCGATGCGGTATGACTCGCGGATCGTATTGTCGATGCTGTCAGAGGCCAATGCCTCGTCCAGCGCGCTCTCATCCATACCCAGTTCCAGCGCCACCGCTCGCGCTTTCTCTCCCGTAGCCCGACCGGAAGCCCCCATCAGGGCCACGTGGAAGTCCTGATATAATTCCGGCCGCGTCAGGGCCAGCGCGATAGATACCTTATGTGCCTCAAGCGAATCCTCGCTGAGGATGGGATATTCCTTGAAGATGAAACGCACGTCCGGATGGCGCTCTGCGGTTTCTTCCATCAGGTTCAGCGACCGGCGGCAAAATCCACAATTATAATCAAAAAACTCCACGACAGTGTGGGGAGCTTCGGGGTCACCAATGGCGATGGTATAGTTTGAATTATAGATCATGTCGGCCATGGAGCTAAGGGCCCCGGCTTGAGCGGCGGACTGTTCGGCGGCCTGCTTAGCCTGCAAGGCTTCCTGCATCTCTACCAGCAGTTCGGGATTGTTGAGCAGATATTCACGAATGATGCTCTCAACCTCCGCTTTCTGTGCCTCACCCAGCGCAAAGGCCGGTGCGGTGAAGGTCATGAAAGCAACCGTGAGGGCGGCGGTGATGGAGGTGCGAAGCATGTGTCTGCCTATCGTGAATGCGTTATCGGTGTGTGAGATGCTTGCTACTGGCGAACGGCCAATATGTCGCCGGCCCTGAGCCACGGTCCGCTGCCTGCGGTGAGACTTTGTTGAGCGCGTTTGGCCAATTGCTTGGCGCGGGGCAGGTCGCCGGTTGCGCGTGCGGCCTGCGCCGATGCAAGGTCCGCCAGCCCATTTTGCCCAAGCCCAGCGTGGGCGCGCGCCAAATAGCTGAAGCCCGAAGGATTGTTGGGATCGTCCGCCAGCCCGCGCTGCAATTGCTTTACCGCAGCCTGTAAGCTCGCCCGGTCGCCCAACTCTACCAGGGCATGTCCCAGTTGCGACCGCAGAAAGCCATTGCTGGTTTTGTCCAGTTTCACGGCGGTTTGAAATGCGGCCACAGCTTCCCTTGGTCGTGACGAGCGCAGGAGAATTTCGCCCTTCATTTCGTGCAGATACGGGTTGCGGGGCGCCCGGGCGATTGCCGCGTCGATTTTCGGTAGCGCAGCCCTCGATGATCCATTCAGAAACGTCGCGATGGCATCATGATATAATCCGGGCAGGGTCCCGCGAAATCTGATGGCAAACCGCGCCTGATCCCCGCTATTTCCAGTGTAGGCAATGAGCTTGGCCCGCACCAGATCGTGCGCCAACTGCAGTGCGTCGCTGTCAGCTTTACCGAAGTGCGGGCTGTTTGCCACATCCTGTTCCAGCGCTGCCATTCGTGCACGGGGAAGTGGGTGGCTCCGCTTATATTTATCGCGTGATGCGCCGGACAGGCTGAGCGACGACTGGAACCGGCGAAACGTTTCAAGAAGGCCGTTTCCGGATTGTCCAGTCGCGTTGAGCAGCCGTAATGCCGCAATGTCTGCAGCCCGCTCTTCGCTGCGCCGGTAGCTCAGCAGGTCCTTGATAGCCGCAGTTCGGCCACCTGCGGCAACACCCAATCCGGCGCGCGCGCCATCTGCGCTGCCCGCGGCAACGCTGCCCACCGCAATGCCGGCACCCAGCAGTCCGGCCAGCACACTCATAACTTGGGCTTTCTCTATACGTTGGCGCAAACGGTTCTGGTGGCCGCCCTCAATGTGCCCGACCTCATGGGCGATAACCCCAATAATCTCGTTGGGCACTTCCGAGGTGATGATGGCGCCGGTGTTGATGAACATACGCCGACCGGTGACAAAAGCGTTGAAGCTTCGATCGTTCACCAACAAAATTTCCACTGCGCCGTTCCTCAAATTGGCAGCGCGCAAAATGGGCCGCGCATAGGAACGGATGAGCGTCTCCGTCTGGGCGTCCCGAACGAGTGCAATACGCGCGGCATGGCCAGGCGCTACCATGCTGGCCACGAGGGCAAGGGCCATAAAAATACGGATCATATGGGCGAGAAGCTGGTTCATTTGACCTGCGGTGCGCGGGGATAATGTCGCCACAAACATGCACAATTTGGCAGTTGAGGGGCAAGCGCTCAAATGGCCTCGCGGTGCAGCAAAAAGCCCACATAACCCTTCGATAGCGCAGATGTGAAAAAGGCCGAGCTTGGCCCCGGCCTTTTGCAAATGGCTTAGTTCATTTTGCCGAAATCGTTCGGCGCGGACCAAAAAGGCGCTAGCCCCTAAAAAAAGCCGCCCCGGCGTTGCCACCAGCCACCCTTGCGGGGCTTCTTGGTATCCTCCTCGGCTTTCGCTTCGGGCTCAGCTTTTGTCTCTGGCGCGGCCGCGTCTTGATTTGCTGCAGGGCCAGGCGTTTCAGCTTGCACCGCCACCGCCGAACTTGCTGCCACTGCCGCCGCGTCGACGGCTTCATGGTCAGCCTTTTTGCGGCGTGTTGTGCGACGAGCTGGTTTGGCAGGCTTTTCAGGTTCCGGCTGCGCTTCCAGAGCGGTTTCTTTTTCCGCTGCAGCTTTCTCTTTAGCTTCTGCTTCTGCGGCTTTGTCTGCCTCGATCTGGGCTTTGGTCCGACGTTTGCGGCGCGGCTTTGGCTTCACTTCTTCTTCTGAGGCGTCGGCTGGAGCAGGGTCTTCTTTTGCAGCCTGTTCTTGCCCGGCTTCCTTCTGCCCAGCTTCCTTTTGTTCAGCTTCCTGTGCGGCTGCATCTTCAGTCTTCACTTTGCGACGGCGCGTGGTGCGGCGTGGCTTCGGTGCGTTTTCAACTGTATCTTCGGATGTGGCAGCCGGCTCGCTGCCTTCCACCGCCTCAGCGGCGGCGGCATCGGCGTTGTCGTCGCCATCTACAGCTTCTGCATTCTCGCCATCGGCGGCGACCGTTTCATCCTTGCGATGGCGGCGGCCACCACGACGGCCACGGCGGCGGCGTTTTGGCTTGTCACCGTCTTCGTCATCGCCGGTTTCGCCAGACGCATTGTCGTCGCCATCGCTATCGTCCGCATTGGCTTCTTCTGACGAATTCTCGGCATTGTTACGCTTGCCGCCACGGCGGCGTCTGCGGCGTTTGCGTCCGTCCTCGCGCTCACCATTTTCGTCGCCATCATCGCCTTCGGAAGAGGTGACCACCTCATCTTCATCATCGGCGGCATCGGCCTTGGCCTGTTCGGCCAGTTTAGCGTCGATCTTTGCGTCTTCTGCGTCCTGAAGCCGAATAGAATCCGGCTGCACAGTGCCCGTCGCCTCCGGGCGTTCGCGGGCGGTAACCGGCTCACCTTTTTCGATCTGGAACGTTTGCGCGGTCAAGGTCGGGTCAGCTGTCACGGTCAGCAGCAGCCCGTAACGAGCCTCCAACTCACTAATCGAGTCGCGCTTATTGTTCAGAAGGAACAAGGCCATGTCGGCGTGAACGCGGGCCACAATATCATTGCGATGGGCCTTGATCATAGCTTCTTCAACGGCGCGCAAAATTTGTAAGGCCAGTACGCTGTCGGCACGGAGGAGGCCAGTGCCGCCGCAGTGAGGGCAGGGCACGGTGGTGGAATCGAGCACCGATGCCCGCAGGCGCTGGCGCGACATTTCAAGCAGGCCAAAGTGCGATATGCGGCCCACTTGAATGCGAGCTCGGTCGTGCTTGAGGCAATCCTTGAGTTTCTTTTCGACAGCGCGGTTATTTCGGCGCTCATCCATGTCGATGAAGTCGATCACCACCAGGCCCGCAAGGTCGCGCAGGCGCAGCTGGCGCGCCATTTCTTCGGCGGCCTCAAGGTTGGTTTTGAGCGCTGTATCCTCGATGGAGCTTTCGCGCGTTGACCGGCCGGAGTTCACATCCACGGCCACCAACGCTTCGGTTTGGTTGATGACAAGGTAGCCGCCGGACTTCAGCGTTACCTGTGGCTGCATCATGCCGTCCAGCTGGCCTTCAATGCCATATCGGGCAAACAGAGGCGTTGCCTCGCGATGTGGCTTCACCGAAGCCGCATGGCTTGGCATCAGCATGCGCATGAATTCTTTGGCTTCGCGGTAACCGTCCTCGCCAGATACCAGCACGTCGCCAATGTCCTTATTGAAGAGGTCGCGAATAGAGCGCTTGATCAGGCTGCCTTCTTCGTACACCAGGCATGGAGCCGAAGACTTTAGCGTCAGCGTGCGCACATTTTCCCAAAGGCGGGACAGATATTGAAAGTCGCGATTAATCTCACCGCGTGAGCGGCTGGCGCCAGCGGTGCGCACGATCACGCCCATGCCCTGTGGCACTTCCAGATCGCCTGCAATTGATTTGAGGCGCTTGCGATCCGAGGCGTTGGTGATCTTTCGCGAAATGCCGCCGCCACGGGGAGTGTTGGGCATAAGCACACAATAGCGGCCGGCCAGCGACAGATATGTCGTCATGGCCGCGCCTTTGTTGCCGCGTTCTTCCTTGACCACCTGCACCAGCAAAATCTGGCGACGTTTGATGACTTCCTGGATCTTGTAGGAACGACGACGTGGCTTCCGGCGCGCTGGCACTTCTTCCATCGCATCGTCGGAGCCTACGCTGTCGACATCGTCGCCATCGCTGTCGCCGTCAGAATCGTCGTCGGCCTCTTCATCGGAACCGTCATCACTCTCATCTTCGTTCGATGCACTGTCCGCATCGTTCTCAGATGTATCTGCAGCTTCGGCCACAGTTTCCGTTGAGCCGTCCTCGCGTGGTTTGCTGTCAGCGTCGGCATCATCATCAGAGGTCGCAGCTTCCTCACTGACGCTCTCATTGTCCGCACCACTGTCTTCGGCTTTGTTGCGCGAGCGGCGTCGACGGCGGGGCTTTTCAGCGGCAGCGTCATCTTCCGCCTGCTCGGCGGCCTGCTCTTCCCGCTCCTCTTCCAGCAGCGCTTCGCGGTCTGCCAGCGGGATTTGATAATAATCCGGGTGAATTTCAGAGAAGGCGAGGAAGCCGTGGCGGTTGCCGCCATATTCGATGAAGGCAGCCTGCAGGCTGGGCTCTACGCGTGTGACTTTCGCCAGATATATGTTGCCTCGAATCTGGTGCTTATCCTGAGATTCGAAGTCGAATTCCTCAACCCGGTTGCCTTTCACCACCGCAACCCGGGTCTCTTCCGGGTGGGTGGCATCGATCAACATCTTGTTGTTGCCGGCCATAGTGTTTGTGTCCTGACGCCATGGGTGCGGTCACGCCTGGGAAGGCCGGGCGCAAACGGCGCTCCGGGTCCGGAGGGGTGAGGGCGATGGCGATTTTGCTGATGGTTTCCGCAAACATGCGCAGCGCTGCCAACAGGGACATGTGCAGAAAAGACATGGACGAAAAGCGCGGAGAATATCCACAGTCGTCGGTGCTGTTTCTGCTTATCCTGTTTCTGATTGGCGCGCTGCCGGTCATGGGAAACGGTTTCTTTAATTCGATGCGCCGAAGCGCGGAAAAATTTGCACTTTATCGTGCCGCATTTTGTGGGGCCGTGGCCGTATGAGGGAAAAAGGCGCTCGCGCCGTCCGCTCATCATGCCGCGTCCATGTGCGGGTTAAGCGGCATCTACAGCCGTCGCGCCGACGCACAATCACACGTTTTTGGTGTACGCCCGTTTCCCAATGATAACAAGTCGGTTTAACGACTGCCTTGCACAAGTGCCGCTACGTCGCCCTGTTTACCAAAATGAAACCATGTTTATTCATATTTTGGTAACCCATACGGCCCGAGGGCGGACCCGTATTTTCACTAAATTTGCCTGGCTTCCTGAGGGCCTTGCTCTGTTGGATGTGAACGCTTGCTGCAAATGACCAAAGCGCTGGATATGCAGTTGCCGTTTGCCAGTTGGCGGTATTTTCGGCTCTGCCTTGCGGCTTTTGCCGCGGTTGGATGGTCATCTTTTGCGTTTGCCGCAGAGCAGACCCTGCGCATCGATACGATTGTGCTGCGTTCTTCGCCGGAAGGCTTTTCCATCGTTCTTCAGCCCGCGCCGGGGCAGGCTTCTTTCGCACAAGCAAGCCGGTCGCCGGAGCTTGATATTCAAGTGCTTTCCAGCCCTGACAGGGTGGTGCTCGATCTGGACAATCTGGAGTTTGCGCCCGACACCAAGGTGCGCACCAAAGCTATGGGTGGGGCTGAAGCGAGGGGGGCAGGGGCTGTATCGGGCATTCAGTTCGGAGCAGACACGGGTGGCGGCGCGCGATTGATAGTCGGCCTTGCACAGCCTGCACTTCCCTTTCCCTTGCCCGAAGAAACTGGCCCTAACGGTACATCGTTCGTATTGGGTCTGGACCCGATTTCGCGCGTTGAATATCAAATTGCTGTTGAGCGCAGTCTCGCGGAAAGGCGCGAGCGCACTCTTGACGCCCAAATACCACAACCCGAGGCCGAAAATGGCGATTTCATAGTCGTGATTGACCCTGGCCACGGCGGCATAGATGGCGGTGCCGTTGCCAAGAATGGCCGGGTGGTGGAGAAAAATCTCACGCTTTCCGTCGCCCGGCAAGTGAAGGCTGCGCTGGAAGATATGCCCGGGTTTGAAGTGCACCTTACCCGCGATGGCGACGAATTTTTGCGTCTGTCGCGCCGTGTTGCGATCGCCCGGGCCCGAAATGCGGATCTAATGCTTTCCATCCATGCGGATTCGCTCCGCCAGACCGACGTCCGGGGGGCCACCATTTACACCCTGTCACGCAAAGCCTCTGACGAGGTGTCGGCCGCATTGGCCGAAGCTGAAAATCGTGCGGACCTGACCGCAGGCTTCGAGCTTGAGCAGGACGATGAGAGGGTGACGGATATTCTCATCGATCTGGCCCGTTTGGAAACCAAAGGCTTCAGCCGCCAATACGCATCCAAACTCTTGAACACGCTCAAAGGTGAGGTTCGTTTGATCAACAACCCCATGCGCTCTGCGGGCTTTCGTGTCCTCAAAGCCCCGGACGTGCCATCGGTGTTGCTGGAAATGGGCTATCTGTCCAACGCCCGCGATGCCGAAATGTTGTCGGACCCGGCATGGCAGGCCGATAAGGCGCAATTGCTTGCGCGTTCCATCGCGGCTTACCGCGACAGCCATGCACCGGCGCAAACAGGTTCAACACAGTGAGCGGCTTATCTGGCACAGGGGGTAACCAATGTGGGCGAACGCCATGTTTGCGTCCCATTGTTGGCCAATTGCCGTATCACCAGGGTGTGGGCGGCAAATGGCGGTTAGGGCACACGGCAACTTTCAAATTGAGGCTGCGGCAATGTCTTTGCCGCGAAGGGAGTGGATGGTGCAGGTCATCCACCATAAAGTGACAGCATGATCATTCGTTTTCTTGGCTATATTTTTGGCATCGGCGCCATGGCGTTTCTGGCTGTGGCGGTAGCCATCGCGCTATACATCGGCAACGTGACCAAAGATCTGCCTGATATTGAAGTGCTGGCCAGTTATGAGCCCGCCATCACAACCCGCATTCACTCGGCTGATGGTCGACTGATGAAGGAATACGCCACCGAGCGGCGTTTGTACCTGCCGATTCAAGGCGTGCCGGAGCGGGTTAAACAGGCCTTCATCTCGGCGGAAGACAAGAATTTCTACAGCCACAATGGCATCGACTATCTTGCCTTTGGCAAGGCCGGGTTTGACTATTTCCGCGCAAAGTTGACGGGTCAGTCCATCCGCGCCCGGGGCGCGTCCACCATCACGCAGCAAACCACCAAGAACTTCCTTTTGACTTCCGACCGCACCGTGGATCGGAAGATCAAGGAAGCCATTCTTGCCCTACGGATCGAAGGCGAATTCTCAAAAGACCAGATCCTCGAGCTGTACCTCAACGAGATTTATTTCGGTTTGGGTGCCTACGGCATAGCGGGTGCGTCGCTGGCCTATTTTGATAAGTCCGTTTCCGAACTCACCCTGCCGGAGATCGCCTATCTAGCGGCTTTGCCCAAGGGCCCGTCCAATTATCATCCGTTCCGCAAGACGGAGGCCGCAATTGATCGGCGGAATTATGTGATCAACCGCATGGCTGCCAACGGCTATATAACCTTTGACGAGGCGGAAGAGACCAAAGCCCTTCCGTTGAAGGTGAACATTCGCCCCCGCGGCCAGGAACTACAATATTCGCAATATTTCACAGAAGAAGTGCGCCGCGAACTGCAAGACCGATATGGCACGGACGGTCTCTACAAATCCGGCCTTTCGGTGCGTACCACCCTGGACCCGGAGTTACAGGAAGAGGCGCGGGACGCATTGCTGCGTGGCCTGATCCGTTATGATATCGGACGCGGCTATCGCGGCCCTGTGGCAAAGGTCGAAATCGACGTTAATGATTGGGCGCAGAGCTTTGGTGAGTTCAAGCCACTGCCAGACGTGCCGGAGTGGGATCTGGCCATTGTGCTGGCCGCAGGTGATTCATCTGCCGAAATTGGTCTGTATCCTGATGTGCTCCCATCGGGTCAGTTTGCGCCGGCGCGTGAGGCCGGCACCATTTCCTTGGAAAACATGAAATGGGCCCAGCGGGTTCGCATTCCCGACGAGGAGGCCCGCACCGCTCGCACGGTCAGCGACATTCTGGCTCCTGGCGATTTGATCTACGTGCAAAAGCTGGAGGAGGGCGAGAACGCCTACCGTTTGCGCCAAGCACCCGAAGTATCCGGGGCTTTGGTGGCAATGGACCCCCACACCGGCCGGGTGCTGGCCATGCAGGGCGGATTTTCCTTCTCACAATCAGAATTCAACCGCGCCACCCAGGCGTTTCGCCAGCCGGGCTCATCATTCAAGCCATTCGTTTATGCGGCTGCGCTTGATAATGGCTACACACCGTCTTCGGTGGTGTTGGACGCGCCAATCCGCATCAATCAGGGCCGCCAGTTGGGCATTTGGGAGCCGAAGAACTATGGCGGAAAGGCCGCTGGTCCTTCCACCCTGCGTCTTGGGATCGAGAAATCGCGCAACCTGATGACCGTGCGCCTCGCCAAAGATATGAGCATGCGGCTGGTGGCAGAATATGCGGAGCGGTTTGGCGTTTACGACAAAATGCTGCCGGTCCTGTCCATGTCGCTGGGCTCAGGCGAAACCACCGTCATGCGCATGGTGTCGGCCTATTCCGTGCTGGCCAATGGCGGTAAGCAAATTCAACCTTCATTGATTGACCGCATTCAAGACCGTTACGGCAAAACCATTTATCGCCACGAGGGGCGGGTGTGCGAATCTTGCAATCAGGTGGAATGGTCCGGCCAGGATGAGCCGGTCATCCAAGACACGCGCGACCAGGTGCTGGACCCAATGACCGCCTATCAGATCACATCCATGATGGAGGGTGTGGTGAAGCGCGGCACTGCTGCGGGCAAGATTACGTTTGCGGGAGACGTGGCTGGCAAGACCGGCACCACCAATGACGAAAAAGATGCCTGGTTTGTCGGCTATTCGCCGAACCTCGTTACCGGCGTTTATGTGGGTTTCGACCGACCAAAGGCCATGGGACGGGGCAATACCGGTGGCGGCCTGGCCGCGCCCATTTTCAACGACTTCATGTCGTCTGCGCTGGAAGGGCAGCAGCCCCAGAAATTCCGGGTGCCCGAAGGGCTCAAGCTGATCCGCATCAACTCCAAAACGGGCCTGGCCACTACGGCCACCGGTGCGGGTACCATTCTTGAAGCCTTCAAACCGGGTACAAGCCCGCCGGACTTCACTTCCGTGATTGGCTTTGCGTCTGAAGAAGGTCTTATGGTCTCGCCGCAGACAGAGCGGGCTCGTTCACAAGGGGCCGGCGGCCTATTCTAGGTAGTCGCAGCTAACCCAGCTCTATTTGCGCCACCAATAGGATAGCCTGACATGAGCCTCGACCGCATCATGCTCATTTTAGTCGTCTTGTTTGGTGGCTTGGCAGCCATCGCCTGGCTCGGCACCTTCATATTCGCTGTCGGTCAGGTGAACCCGCTGCTGGGTTTGGTGGGGCTCGCGATTGCCGGGTTTGTTATTTACATCGCCTGGCGGGTGGTCGCCGAACGGTTGGGCAACCCTGAAGACGATAAATATGACCGGATGGAAAAGTAATGCTGCTTTGCACAACAGATGCCATTGAGGGCCGTCAGATCACCGAAGTTCTGGGCTTGGTGCGCGGCGCGACCGTGCGCTCCAAACACGTGGGCACGGACATTGTGGCGAGCCTCCGCAACCTGGTGGGTGGCGAGCAGACAGGCTACACTTCGCTGATGGCGGGCGCCCGCGAGCAGGCGCTGGACCGCCTTATCGAAGACGCGGCCCAAAAGGGTGCCGATGCCGTCGTCGGCTTCCGAATGGAAACCTCGGCGATCATGGCCGGTGCGTCCGAAATTGTTGCCTATGGCACCGCCGTTCGGCTTACCTGAATGCTACGGGTTGGCCTCATTGGTACCGCTGTTGCCGCGCTCCTCGGGCTGACGCCGATCTTGTCTGCCATCGGGTTGCCAGAGAGCAGCGCGCAGTTTGTAGCGAACATCGCGCTCACAATGCTTGGCTTTTTCCTGGCCATCACTGTCATTGGCGTGATGCGCCGGCGTTAGGGAGTGAGCGTAAACCGCGCGACGATTTTGCGGGCGAGGGGTGCAACCACCAGCACGGCGGGGAATGCCACCAGAAAGCTCGCAAACCAGTTCTGCATCCACAAGCCAAAGAGACCGTCGGTTAGCCCGACGGAGCGCACTGTCGATATGCCGGAGACGATGAAACTCATCATCAGCGACAGCATGAAGCTGAAGGCGACAGTGGTGAAACGGGGCGCGATAAAAGCGCCACGCTTTCCTTTGGTTTCAGCGTCAGACACTAGGCCGACTTCCTGATATCGGTCCGCATCAAGCGGACTTCTTGATGAACGTGCCGGAGTTCAGCTCCCGCATGGCCTGCCTGAGCTCGGCCTGCGTGTTCATCACGATGGGGCCATGCCATGCCACCGGTTCTTGAATGGGCGTGCCGGACACAAGCAGGAACCGTATGCCTTCGTCACCGGCCTGCACCGTCACCTCGTCGCCCGTGCCGAACAGCACCAGCGTGCGGTTGCCGGTGTTGTCGCGCAGCAGGATCTCCTCGCCGCCAGCTTCCTTTTCCAACAGCACGCCGCGGGGGTTGGACGCGTCGCGGAACGTGCCGGACCCCTGGAAGATGTAGGCGAACGCCTTCTGGTAAGTGTCCACGGGCAGCGTTTTCTTCACGCCGGCCGGCACAAAAACGTCGAGATAGCGCGGGTCGGCGGCAATGCCGTCCACAGGGCCGCGCTTGCCCCAAAACTCGCCGGAGACCACCTTCACGATCGTGCCGTCATCGTCCTGAATGACCGGAATGTCCTTGGACGCGATGTCCTGATAGCGCGGATCGCTCATCTTTTTGTCGCGGGGCAGGTTCGCCCACAGCTGGAAGCCGTGCATCTGGCCGCGATCGTTACCGCGCGGCATTTCCTGGTGGAGGATGCCTGAGCCAGCCGTCATCCACTGCACGTCGCCAGCCTCCATGGTGCCGACATTGCCCAGGCTGTCGCCATGGTCCACCGAGCCTTCCAGCACATAGGTAATCGTCTCGATGCCCCGGTGCGGATGCCACGGAAAGCCTTTTTCATAGTCTTCCGGATTCTCATTGCGGAAGTCGTCCATCATCAAAAACGGATCGGTCTCCGACGGATCGCCGAAGCCGAAAACACGGTGCAGTTTAACCCCAGCGCCTTCCATGGCGGGGGTGGCATGTTTGATAGAAGAAACAGGGCGCACAGACATGGCAACCTCCTTTCATTGCGTTGCAATAAAAATGGAGCGGTGCACGCCTTTGCACAATGTGGAGCAATGGGAAGGAAGTTTTGCGCGGGGGAGAAGGGTTACATTGCGTCCGAAACGCAGTTTGATTCGAGACAACATTTTCAACATCAGCTAGCCTATGGGACTACACAAAGCGGGGAGTTCCAGCGCCGATGAACACGACTGCCAAAGGTGATCTGTTAGAAAACGAATTCTATCGATACCTCCTGGAGCAAAAATCGGCAGGCGAACTCATATTTGACGCGCACCCTGCGCAGCTTTGCAAGATTTATCAGAAGAAGCGCATTTTTTGCTCTGAGCGAAATGGCGATATCGAATTCGATATTGTTGTTGAGGTTCGAAAAACTGGTCGCCAAAAGCCACATCTTCTCTTGATATTTGAATGCAAGAATCACTCTCAACCCATCCAAGACCGAGACTTGAGAGATTTCTCAGACAAGGTGGCGACTGTCGCGCGAAACGGTGCGAAAGGGGTGATAGTTACGAGAAGCCCGCTACAAAGAGGTGCGCTAGCGTTAGCGGAAAGCCGAGCAATCGGTGTTGTCAAGTTTGATCAGAATGGATTGGAGATAGTAGCCGACCGCTCCACCTCAACTGCTTCCAAACCTAGGGTTCAAGCCAGCATTGCGGAAACCAGCAGTTTAAAACCGTTCAAGTTTGCCGGTTACTGTAACGGACATTATTCGGCATCTTTCGGCGATTTTATTTGGAGGTTGGACGATGAATGCTCTGACCCGGAGCCCAAAACGGTATCCAAGGTGCCGTTTTTGGAAAATAGTTTTCTGGAGATCGAGGCGTCGAAATCCCTTGCGGTCATTAATTATCAGACTGGTCAAGTCGACCTTGATCGCCTGTCAGAAAGCCTAGGGCTATCACTTCACCATTCCGAACTTTTAAACCTCAGCAACGATGAAGAACCAATTTTGGGATCGGTCAATTTCAGCACGAAGACGATATGGGTTGCCGAAGCAGGTAACCGAAATCGAGCAAGGTTTACTCTCGCTCATGAAATCGGGCATTTCATACTGCGTCACGATGAATTTCTGAGATCGGAGACACTTGTCGAAGGCGATCTATTAAATAGCGGCGTCGAAGATTTTACAACTCAATATGAGCGGCTCGAACATCAGGCAAACGCTATAGCTGGAATGATTTTGATGCCGCAGAGACATTTCCTCGAGATCATCTTTAACGTGCGAAGTTCACTTGGAATCTCGAACCGAGGTCACGGTTTTATATTTGTCGACGATCAGCCCTATAATTACACAGTATACGGCCAATTATTAGAGGAAGTGTCCCGCTACTTTGCCGCGTCAAAGCAAGCTGTTGAGGTCCGGCTGAAAAGAGGAGGTCTGTTGGTTGATGAGCGATCCGCCGGATGTCAAGTTTTGGGTCGATCCAAGCCTCAACGATCTGCTTTCCCGAGTAGGTCGAGAAGCTAGGCCGCCTCGGCCCGCCGCCACTGCGGAAACGGGTCATCCATATCCGCCATCATGCTCAGCGTTTCGGACTTGTCTTCCGGTACAAGGCACTCGTCGAGGCGCGCTTTCATGGCGGCCCAGTCTATGCCTGCGCCGATGAACACCAGCTCCTGGCGGCGGTCCCCCCAGGGCTCTTGCCACTGGCCTGCAAGATAGTCGCGGGCGCGATCGCTGTCGGGCCAGCGGTGCTTGGGCACGGCGGCCCACCATGTGCCCAGCGGCGAGACAGACGACAGTGAACCGGCCAGCGAGAACTCCGCCACCACGTCCGGCTGCGTGCCCGTCCAGAAGTGGCCTTTCGAACGGATCACGCCGGGTAGGGGGCTGTTGAAGAAGGCGTGGATCTTGGCGGGGTCGAAAGGCCGCCGTGCGC
>JBCDIB010000009.1:0-20958 GCA_038749385.1 Pseudomonadota bacterium
AGATGAGCATTTCGAGCCTGCCGACTTCATCAAGGGCGCAAAAATGGCCTACGAAATGATCGTGACCGCCTTTGCTGATGGAGACCGGGCCACGCTTAAAAACCTTCTGGCCAGTGACGTCTATGCTGGCTTCGATGCGGCAATTGCTGAGCGCGAAGCCAATGGCGAGCGGGTTGAAAGCTCCTTCGTTGGCGTGGAGAAAGCCGACTATGTGGAGGTGGAATCAGATGGCGGTGAAGCGCAGGTGACTGTACGTTTTGTCTCGCAGATCATTTCCACCACACGCGACGCCAATGGCGAAGTGGTGGATGGCGACCCCGAGGAAGTGGCGGAAGTGAAAGACGTCTGGACCTTCGCCCGTCCGGTGAACGCGTCTGACCCCAATTGGAAACTCATCGCCACAGAAGCTGAAGGCTAAGAGCGCTTGGGAACCGGGGTGGTCGAACCATGTCCGACACCGACACGTCAGCCGCCATCGCAGCCGAACGGCCGGACTTTGTAGCAACTGATTTCGCCGATCTACCCGCTTGGGCGATCGATGATCACCTGGCTGCTTTCCACACTTTCTGCAGGACTGCGGAGCGGGCCGTTGCCGAACCGTTCAAGACCCGTGCCTTGGGTACCGATGGCGACATATTGGCCGCGATTGGCCGGCTGGCCCTGTCTGCAAACATCACCACTCAAGCCAATGCGCGCGCTTTTTTCGAAGAGCATTTCGATCCGTTGAAGCTTCGGGTGAAAGCTGGCGGTCATCTGACCGGGTATTACGAGCCGGTGGTGGAGGCCTCATGGGCCAAAACCAACAAGCACATCTTTCCTTTGCTCAATCGACCGCCGGATTTGGTTGATTTGACGGATGATAATCGCCCCCCTGACATGGCAGCGCACATTCGTTTTGGTCGCCGAACGCTCGATGGTTCCATAACCGAATATTGGGATCGGGCTGCCATTGAAGGTGATGGCGGCCACAACGGTGTCCTGGCCGATCAGGGTTTGGAATTGGCATGGGTCGAGGATCCCATGGACGCCTATTTCATTCACATCCAAGGGTCTGCCCGGCTGGCCATGACCGACGGCACCCAGGTGCGTATCACCTATGCCGCAAAGTCCGGTCATGATTACAGTTCCATCGGCAAAGCTCTTTTGGCCGCCGGTGAATTGGCGCAAGATGATCTGACGATGGTGTCCCTGCGGCGCTGGTTCATCGAAAATGCCGACCGCCGAACAGACATCACATGGCGCAACCGCTCTTATATCTTTTTCGAGCAGGTGCAGATCGAGGACCCGGCGCTCGGGCCCATCGCGGCTGCCAAGGTTTCGCTGACCCCCGGTCGCTCCTTGGCGGTGGACCGTACGCTGCATACCTATGGCACGCCGGTCTATGTCGTTGCCGATGCTTCCGAAGATGTGTTGGGTGGGTCCGTTGCCCGTTTGCTCATTGCGCAGGATACCGGTTCTGCCATCGTCGGTCCGGCGCGCGGCGATCTGTTCATTGGCACCGGCGATCAAGCGGGTCTGACAGCGGGTGCGATCAATTGCGCTGCTGATTTCTACATTTTGCGGCCAAAAATGTCGTCGAGGCAGCCTTCGGGGTTATTGGCCGGGGCGGACGGGTGATGGCCAAAAAGCGCTCAAGATCCGGTAAGCCCAAACAGGATTGGGCGCTGTGGGACCGGGTGGCAGAAACCATCAAGCCCATGGACAGAACCATCAGCCCGCTTGCCCGCGCCCGTGCCCGCTCGCTCAATTCGTCGGCCAAAGCTGGTGAAAGCGGCGAACAGACACCACTCGACACCGCGCAGACGAACCGCGCCGCCATGGAAGCGTATCTTGGCACCAAAGCTGTGGCCGCCCCCCCTAGAGCTACGCCTACTGCCGGGTCGATCAGTGAAAAGGTACCTGGGTCTGGCGCGGGCAAAGCACCCTTTGTGAAAGCGGAGCCAAAAGCGCCCTTCCTACCCTCTTGGCAGCCGCCGGCCCAAAAGGCCACCAAAATGGCCAAGACTCAGGAGCCCATTGACCGCAAAACCAAGCGCAAACTGTCCAAGGGCACATTGGGCGTAGACGCCCGGATTGATCTGCACGGCATGACCCAGGACGAAGCGCACAATGCGCTGATCGGCTTCATTGGCATGTCCTACAATCGTGGGCACCGCATGGTTCTTGTCATCACCGGCAAGGGGCTGAGCAAGCAAGGCCAGGGCATTTTGCGTCGCGCGGTGCCGCGCTGGCTCGTCACTCCACCATTGGCGCATTGGGTCAATGGCCATGATGTGGCAGCTTCTCAACATGGTGGTGACGGCGCGCTTTATGTTCGCCTGCGCCGCCCGCCGGCCAAAACAGGCTTTTCGACACCATGACACCGTTTGGCGAAAAACTACGTGCCCTGCGGGCAGAGAGGGGCATAACCCAGGCGCAAATGGCCGAGGCCCTGAACGTGTCTGGCTCCTATTTGTCCGCGCTGGAGCATGGCCGCCGCGGCCGTCCAACGTGGGATCTGCTGCAACGCATTATCGGTTATCTGCAGGTGATCTGGGATGATGCCGAGGAATTGGAACGCCTTGCGCGTCTGTCCGACCCGCGCGTGATGGTAGACACGGCCAAATTGCCCCCCAAATGCACTTTGGTGGCCAATGAACTGGCACAGAGAATTGCCTTCCTCGACGACCATGCACTAGACGCCATATTGGCGACGATGGCCGAGGGATCCGGTCCTGAAACCCGGCGCAAACTCACCCGCCGTGAACGGCTGGTGAGGGACCGCCGCAAGAAGTTAGTAGATGGACCAAAGCGCAAAAACCAACCCCGAAAGTTGCCTCAATGAGCTGGAACCCTGCCCTCGACCCAAAGTGCCATGTGCCCACCGATGTCGCGGCTCTTGAAACGCTCATTATTCCTCGCACCCATGATCTGGGCGGCTTTGAAGTGCGCCGGGCCTTGCCATCCGTCGAGCGCCAGATGGTGGGTCCCTTTATCTTTTTTGACCAGATGGGCCCGGCGGAGTTCATTACCGATGGCGGCATTGATGTGCGTCCGCACCCGCATATCGGGCTTGGAACTGTGACTTATCTTTTCCAAGGTGAGTTCCAACACCGCGATAGCCTGGGCACAAATCAGATGATTTACCCTGGCGAGGTGAACTGGATGGTGGCTGGCCACGGCGTAACCCATTCCGAGCGCACCAGCGCCGAAACCCGCGCCAAACGCTCCAGCCTGTTCGGCATTCAAACGTGGCTGGCCTTACCCGAGTCTGAAGAAGACCGCTCCGCCAGCTTCGAGCACCGCGGACAGCCCGAGCTGCCGATGATTGAAGGCGAGGGCAAAAAGCTGCGGCTTATCATGGGCAATGCCTATGGCGAACGCGCGCCGGTGTCCGCTCTGTCGAACCTCTTTTACCTCGACGCGCAGTTGGAGCCTGGTGCAAAACTCCCTCTACCCGACGACCACGAGGATCGCGGTATCTATGTGTTGGAGGGAAGTGTCGAGGTTGCCGGCGAAACCTATGACGCGGGTTCCATGCTGATTTTTCGCCCCGGTGACCACATCACGGCCGTGGCCGGTGATCAGGGTGCACGAATGATGCTGCTGGGCGGTGATGCCATGGGTGGCCCGCGCTATATTAAGTGGAATTTTGTGGCCTCTTCCCGCGAGAAGATTGAACACGCCGCTCGCGCTTGGATGGAGGGCGACTGGGAACATGGCCGTTTTCAATTGCCCCCCGGCGATGACAAGGAGCACATTCCCTTGCCGGACGGGTTGGCAAACAGCCTGTCGAGATAATTGCTAGGGATCTCGGATAACGATTGGCTCCTCGTTCAAGCCAGCGCCGCGCCACATGCAAAACGTGACCACAGGTCCATTTGGCGTGGTCAATTCGTGGGGCTGCCAAGAAGCGTGCAGCCGGTGGTCGCCGCATCTGGCTCTCAAATCTGGCTTCGCATCCACTTTTAGGCACGCTTCACCAGCTGCAATTGTGTAGATTTCTTCCGCTTCGTGCTTGTGCCAGGGGTAGGTCAATCCTGCGCCCCAATAAGCGATGAACGCGATGCATTCGTTGGACTGAAAATGCCCGTTTGGTCCGATCAGCTCAAACCATGCGGACCGCGCGAGATAATTAGCACCGACTTCCGCTTCCGTGTAGGTCGTGCGCCATTCCAACAAATGCTCGACGGGATAGACCGCGTCCAATAGTGCACCGCCCGGTGTCCTGTGCGTGTTTGGCGGGAAGTCACGTTTCAGGTGCGCGCAGCCCGGCTTCAAAATTGGGGCGCGGAGGACGCTTTGAAGGTCAGACGGCCACGGTACAAAGCGCTGCAACTGAGCATGTGCCTGATAATAGGCTTTTGCAGCACCCAATAGCCGGTCCATTTCCAAACTGCCTTGAGCCATACCGTTCACGGAAAATCTCTGTATCGACGGTCAGCTATCCATTTGGGGATGGCGGGCCAGATGCGATTACCCAGTCCGGTGATGTAGCATTCCAAGCTGGGCCTGATCTCTCTGCGTTCCGCCTCAATGCCCGCCAATATGCGGTCTGTCATTTTGTCGACGTCCATCATCCCAACGGCCATCTCTTTGGTCATTGGGGTTTCCGTTGCTGGCGTTTGCACGTGCAGAAGTTTGACACGAGAGCGGGCTGCCTGCGTCCGCAGCCCGGCATTGGCGTGGGCAAGCCCCGCTTTGGTGCCGGCATATATCGCCATGGCTTCCACCGGCACTTGGGCTGAAAGCGAGCCAATCTGAACGACCGAGCCACCCCCCAAGGCGCCATCCTCTGCTTGTTCGATGAAACGCCGCGTCATCTGAAGTGGCGCGACACAATTAATGGCGAACAATTGTGCGATTTCGTTGTCGGAACCGCCCTTGGCAGGAAAGCTATTGGTCAGTGTTATGTACCCCGCATTGTTGATCAGCAGCGTGACCGGGCCACCCCCATGGGTCTGCGCTGCCGCAAAAAGCTTGGTCTGGTGGTCCGTGTCCGTAATGTCTCCGGCAAGGAATGAGAGGGCCGGTGTTTGGGTCGCGGCCTGTTCTAAAATCTGTGCCCGGCGACCGCTTATGGTCACTTTGGAGCCCTTGGCAGCCAGCTTCTGCGCCAGCACCAACCCAATTCCCGTGCCACCGCCGGTAACAATGACATTCTGCTTTTTCAGATCCAAGAAAGTGCCGCCTGAGTTTGTTTTAAGTGTTGCCCGTGCATGCGATACGTGCGGCGACTCATTCCCTTGTGGGCGCGCTAAACCGCCTATATGCAGCAAACATGACCGAGCGCTCTCACATCCGCAACTTTTCCATCGTCGCCCACATCGACCATGGCAAATCCACTCTTGCCGACCGGCTGATCCAGCACACCGGTGGCCTCGCCCAGCGTGAAATGCAGGAGCAGGTGCTCGACAATATGGAGATCGAGCGCGAACGCGGCATCACCATCAAGGCCCAGACCGTACGGTTGCACTACAAAGCTGACGATGGCGAAACCTATATTCTCAACCTCATCGACACACCCGGCCATGTGGATTTTGCCTATGAGGTCAGCCGTTCCCTGAGCGCCTGCGAAGGGTCTCTTCTGGTGGTGGACGCGTCCCAGGGCGTGGAAGCGCAAACCCTGGCCAACGTCTATCAGGCCATCGATAACGACCATGAGATTGTTCCGGTCCTAAACAAGATCGATTTGCCCGCAGCCGAGCCCGAGCGCGTGAAAGAGCAGATCGAAGAGGTGATCGGCATTGATGCCACGGACGCCGTGGAAATGTCCGCCAAGACCGGTCTTGGCATTGAAGATGTGCTCGAAGCTATCGTCAGCCGACTGCCGGCCCCCCTTGAGGGCGATCGCGAAGCGCCGCTGAAAGCACTTCTGGTGGACAGCTGGTACGATGCCTATCTGGGCGTGATCGTCATGGTGCGCGTCATTGATGGGGAGCTGAAAAAGGGCCAGACGATCCGTATGATGGGCACGGACGCGAAATATCCCGTCGAGCGCGTTGGCGTGTTCACCCCGAAAATGGTGAATGCCGAAACTCTCGGCCCGGGCGAAATCGGCTTCATCACAGCGTCGATCAAGGAAGTGGCCGACACGCGTGTCGGGGACACGATTACCGAGGACAAGCGCCCCACAGACAAGATGCTCAAGGGCTTCGAGCCCGCCCAATCCGTGGTGTTCTGCGGTATTTTCCCGGTGGATGCGGCCGACTTCGAAGACCTGCGGTCTGCCGTGGGCAAGCTACGGCTCAACGATGCCAGCTTCTCATTTGAAATGGAAAGCTCGGCTGCCCTTGGCTTTGGCTTCCGATGCGGCTTCCTGGGTCTGTTGCACCTGGAGATCATTCAGGAGCGGCTGGAACGGGAGTTTGGTCTTGACCTGATCGCGACCGCGCCATCGGTGGTTTATGAACTGACCATGACGGACGGCGAAGAAACGCAACTGCACAATCCGGCCGACTTGCCGGACGTCATGAAAATTGCCGAAATTCGCGAGCCATGGATCAAGGCGACCATTTTGACGCCGGACGATTATCTGGGACCGATCCTGAAATTGTGTCAGGAGCGCCGGGGCATTCAGAAGGAACTCACTTATGTGGGTGCCCGTGCCATGGTCACCTATGAACTGCCGCTCAATGAAGTGGTGTTTGACTTCTACGACCGGCTTAAAAGCATTTCAAAAGGCTATGCGAGTTTTGACTATCAAATGGGCGAATACCGCGCCGAAAATTTGGTCAAGCTGTCTATTCTGGTGAATGGTGAACCGGTGGACGCTTTGTCCATGCTGGTGCACCGCAGTCAAGCCGAGAGCCGGGGCCGGGTGATGTGCGAGAAACTCAAGGATCTCATTCCGCGGCACATGTTCAAAATTCCAATCCAGGCTGCCATCGGCGGCAATGTGATCGCTCGTGAGACGATCGCAGCGCTGCGCAAGGATGTGACGGCCAAATGTTATGGAGGCGACGCAAGCCGCAAACGCAAGCTGCTGGACAAACAAAAGGCCGGCAAGAAGAAGATGCGTCAGTTCGGCAAGGTGGAAATTCCGCAGGAAGCATTCATCGCTGCCCTAAAAATGGACGGCTAATGCCGTCCAATTTCGGAGCAAAAGCGGCAGACCGTTTGCAAGGCAAACGTTCGAGAGCGCCGCTCATATCTGTCAGCATCCACCGCGCGGACCGAAAGACACCCCCCGGTAAAATCTCACTCCGCCCTGTGCGCAAAAATGCTGATGGACGCCCCCGCCTGCTGGCGCTAAGAGTCCCTCACTTAACTTCCGGGGAACCCAAATGTCCGTCATCACACAGCCCACCACCCTGTCCCATATTTTCGGATCGTCCTACGCAAAGCAGGCCCTGCGCATCGTCGGCGGTTCGATCTTTCTAATCGCTATGGCTAAAATTGCGGTGGGCGGTCCCATCCCCATGACGCTGGGAACACTGGGCGTGATGCTGGTCGCGTTGACCCTCGGTGCGCGCGAAAGCATCGCTGCCATCATGCTCTATCTCGCTTATGGCGCAATGGGCTTCCCTGTTTTCGCAGCACCCGGTGCAGCAGGAATTGCCTACATGCTCGGGGGAACTGGTGGCTTTCTGCTCGGTTATCTTGCTCTTGCAGCCATCACAGGCGCTGCTGCTGACCGCGGCCTTACCCGTACCATTCCCGGTTCAGTTCTCGCTATCCTGGCGGGTACACTCGTCCTCTTCGCCTGCGGCGTTGCTTGGCTGACACATCTCTTTGACCTTGAACGAGCCATCGCCTGGGGCGTGACGCCGTTCTTGATTTCAGAGCCAGTCAAAATCGTCCTCGCAGCGTTGATCGGCGCTGGGGTGTTGAAGGGCGCTAGCAGCTTCTTGGGCCGCTAGGCAAAACGTTAGAGTCATTGGAAAGCCCGGCAGTGATGCCGGGCTTTTTATTTGTGTTGACCGCTGAATTCTTCCCGAATTTGTTCCAACTCTAAATCAGACATGTTGGACATATTGGCCATGGCCCTAACACGCTCCAGCATCGCATCGGCGGCCCTGGCCAAATCGTCATTGGCCGATTCTTTCAGGGCACCCAAACTGTGCCAAAGAGCGCAAACGACTTCTCGCGTCGAAGCGCCATCCCGGGCAATGGCCGCAAAGGCTGCTTCTACAAATGCATCGGGACCGGCAAACGTGCCGGTGACATTTGGGGCAATTACGTCTGCCTCGCTCGCGTCAAGCTGCCCGTAGGCCCAAAGGAGCTCCTTGAGGGCAATGACGGTTTCGATTGCCGTTCCCGGATCGTTGATACCCGGAGAAAGTGCCTTTGACCCGATCTCCGAAAGTGTGATCAGACCCTGCTCGGCATCTTGTTCGACCGTGCGGTGCGGCCCGAATGTAAAGGCATCCTCCAAATCAGATAGCTGCTCTTGCGAGATCTGACCTTGTATCTTTGCGATCACTTGTCCTTTGAGAAGGTGCGATCCCGGTTTTACCTTCAGGTGGATATAGGTTTCATCAGGGCAATGCTGCTGAAGCTGCCTCACATCGATGAGTTGCACAAAGCCGGATTGAGGAGCCCGTAAATAGGCCACAAGGCCTGAGCCTGTGTCCTCCCTTGCAACGGTGGCCGTGCCGAGCAGTGGATTTTCGGCATAATGGTTGAGGGCCGTTTCCGTCTGGTGCCGTGCGGCGCTTAAAATGTTCTCCAAACTGCCAAGGGTCGTCAGATGATCGATCCATCTAAGCAGGGACACAACAACGAGTATCGCGACGATTGTGGTGATCGTCATCACAACGATTGCAGCCTCGTCTGGGTAAAACCCCAAATGGTAGAGAATGATCGAGCCCAGCGAGTACACGAAGGCGCCAATGAAGGCTGACAATGTCGACTGGGTTGTGGTGTCTGACAACAAGATGCGGTGCATGCGCGGCGTGCTGGTATCGGCCGCCGCGCGGTGGGTTGAAACCATGATGTTCAGAGAAAATGTGGTCACCGCCAGCATCGAGCTAGCGAGGATTGTCAGCACGGGGGTGACCGACGAGAAATCAAATGCATCGTCAATTGGGAGCTGGAAGGTCGATGGCACCAGCGGGGCTACGAGAGTCGCGGCCAGCGACAGGAGCGCATAAAGGAAAACCCGCAGCCCCATGTCGCGGTAATAGCGAAGGAAGAGGTGCTTTAGGGAATTCAGATGGGTCATTGGGGTCCAGACGCGAGCAAAGTTGACCCTTTACTAGCGGCGTGGACAGACTTTCGTTCCCAACGAACCAGCAGAAAACCCGCCCGCGGGGTGCTCTACCTACTCTGCATCAACGATGTGTGCATTGTGGCGGGCGCTTTTTTGGGGAACGCCGGGTCAAACAGGCCGGGACATTCGTCCACGCAGACTTCGATCAAACGAGCTACGTATCCAGGTTTGCCACGCTCAACGCATTGTCCTGAATGAACGACCGGCGGGGTTCCACCTGATCCCCCATCAGGCGCGAGAACAGATCATCCGCACCAGTGGCGTCGTTCACACGCACCTGCAGCAGGCTGCGGGCGTTGGGGTCGAGGGTCGTTTCCCAAAGCTGGTCAGGGTTCATTTCGCCCAGACCTTTGTACCGCTGCATGTTAATCCCCTTGCGCCCGGCTTCAAACACGGCATCAAGCAGCCCGAACGGGCCGATCAGGTCTTGCGTGGTTTCCTTGTGGCGCAGCTTGGCGGCTTCGCCATAAGTCACTTTCAAGCGACCGGAAAACCGTGAGATGGCACGGGCGTCGGCGGAAGCGAGGAGGTTTTTATCCAAGCGCACTGTTTCCGGTACGCCGCGCAGCACGCGCTCCAGCACGATGTCACCTGCGCCTTCAAGGTCATTGTCGCCGGTCACGCGGCCGGCCCAGCCATCTTCTGTTTCTTCGGCCACAGCATTCAGCCGGTCCGCAATATCGTCAGCCTTTGCGTCCAGCGCAGCGCGGTCCTGTGCAGCATCCAGGTCCAGGCCGCCCACAATCGCCGCCTGCTCCACCACCTGCCGGTTGTAGCGGGAATGAATGCCACCGATAAGCGTGCGCACTTTCATTGCGTCCTCAACAGTCGCACGCAGGTCCGCACCACGCTGCTGTTCGCCTCCGGCGATCTCCAACGTCATATCTTCAATGCCTTGGTCTATGAGGTAGTCCTCAAAGGCCTGCTCATCCTTGAGATATTGAGAACTTTTGCCACGGCTTACTTTGTATAGCGGCGGCTGGGCGATGTAGATGTAACCGCGCTCGATCAATTCTGGCATCTGGCGAAAAAAGAAGGTCAGCAGCAGGGTGCGAATGTGTGCGCCGTCCACGTCCGCATCGGTCATGATTATGATGCGGTGGTAGCGCAGCTTGTCGACGTTGAATTCTTCGCGTCCTATGCCGGTCCCCAGTGCGGTGATCAGCGTGCCCACCTGGTCTGAGCCGAGCATCTTGTCAAATCGCGCCCGCTCCACGTTCAGGATTTTGCCCCGGAGCGGCAGAATTGCCTGGTTCTCGCGGCTGCGGCCCTGCTTGGCGGAACCGCCGGCAGAATCACCCTCCACAATAAAGATTTCAGACTTGGCCGGATCGCGTTCCTGGCAATCCGCCAGCTTGCCGGGCAGCGACGCGATGTCGAGCGCTCCCTTGCGGCGGGTCAGTTCCCGGGCGCGGCGGGCAGCTTCCCGGGCGGCGGCAGCTTCCACCACTTTGCCCACCAGCGTTTTGGCTTCGTTGGGGTTCTCTTCGAGCCAGCGGTTCAGCGTTTCACCAACCAGGTTCTCCACCACCGGACGAACTTCAGAGGAGACCAGCTTGTCCTTGGTCTGAGACGAGAATTTCGGGTCCGGTACTTTGACTGACAGCACGCAGGTCAGGCCCTCGCGGCAATCATCTCCGGTCAGTGAAACCTTCTCCTTTTTGATGATGCCGGAGCTTTCAGCATAGCCGGTCACCTGCCGGGTCAACGCACCGCGAAAACCGGCCAGATGCGTGCCGCCATCGCGCTGGGGTATGTTGTTGGTGAAGCAAAGCACATTTTCGTGGTAGCTCTCGTTCCACCATAGGGCGACCTCTACAGTGATGCCATCTTTTTCGCTCATGAGGTAAATTGGAGTGTCGATCAGAGCGGTTTTGGTGCGGTCGAGATATTTGACGAACTCGATCAGCCCGCCTTCATAATAAAGCTCCGTGCTTTTCTCTTCGGCGGAGCGGGCGTCGGTGAGAATGATACGGGTGCCGGAATTGAGGAACGCCAATTCCCGCAGGCGCTTTTCCAGCGTCGCATAGTCGAAATTGACCATGGTGAATGTGTCTGGCGACGGCAGGAAAGTGACTTCGGTGCCGGAATAATCGCCGGCGTCGCCGGTTTCCGTCAGGGATTTCTCCGTCACGCCGTGGCTGAAGCTAACTTCATGCCATTTGCCGTCCCGGGCAATGCGCAATTGCAGGTCTGTGGAGAGGGCGTTCACCACTGACACGCCCACGCCGTGCAGGCCGCCGGACACTTTGTAGCTGTTCTGATCGAACTTACCGCCGGCATGCAATTGGGTCATGATGACTTCGGCCGCTGACACGCCTTCTTCGGCGTGCATTTCCACGGGGATACCGCGCCCATTATCGGTGACAGTGCACGAACCATCGGGGTTCAGGGTCACGGTCACGCGGTCGGCATGGCCCGCCAGAACTTCATCAATGCCGTTGTCTACGACCTCATACACCATGTGGTGCAGACCGGAGCCATCATCCGTGTCGCCAATATACATGCCCGGCCGCTTGCGAACCGCATCCAAGCCTTTGAGAACCTTAATAGAATCCGCACCATATTCGGCGGCATCGATCTCCGCCTCGGTGCCGGCTTCTCCATTCGGGTCCATGTCAGCGTCACTCATGCTCAAAGGCCTTTCCGCGCGCCGAATCGCACGCTTCTTCAGTCCCTTAGATATAGGGTTTTACTGGCCTAAAAGCGAATGCGTGCCCCTGTTTCCACCGCGCTGTCGCGCACCGTTTAGCCGTCGGCATCGGTCTTAGGTATTCGACGCAAAATGCCACGGCGCGGCGCGAACAGAAACGCCATCATGAAGATTGCGGTCATGACCACCACGATGGTGGGTGCGGGTGCGCTGTCGATGTGGAACGACCACAGAACACCTGTGACGCTTGAGCCTGTGGCGACCAATACCGAAACCACCAACATGGAGCGAAATGTACGGGTGAGGAGAAAGCCAATGGCTCCCGGTGCAATGAGAAAGGCAATCGCCAAAATAAGGCCCGCCGCTTTCAGCGTGGCCACGATGGTCAGGGCCAACGCCACCAACAGACCGTAATGCAGCCATGCGGTGCGCATGCCCAAGGCGCTGGCATGGTTGGCGTCGAAGGCGTGCACCAGAAGGTCTTTGCGCCAGATGGCGATGCCTGCGGTCACCAGCGCAGCGATGACGCCTGTCTGCGCGATGTCAGTCCATGTGACGCCCAAAATGTCGCCGAATAAGATATGGTCCAGCTGAACGGAGGTTTGGATTGCGGTGTAGAGCACCAGTCCGGCACCGAACATGCCGGAGAACACCACCCCCATCACCGTGTCCTGTTTTACCCGTGAATTGTCGGTGATGAACCCTGTGGCCAAGGCGCAGAACAGTCCCGCGACAAACGCGCCAATGAGGAGCGGCAGGCCCACAAGGTAGGCCAGCACAACGCCGGGCAATACGGCGTGGGACACAGCATCCCCCATCAGCGCCCAGCCCTTGAGCACGAGGTAACAACTGAGCAAGGCACAAGGCACAGCGATCAGCACTGCCATGATTAGAGCCTGGCGCATGAACTCGAAGGAAAGCGGCAAAGTGAGATAGCTCATGAAGTGACCTCCCGAGCCAAAGCGCGTCGCGCCAGATAGCCGTGCTTTGGTGCGAACAGGAAAGCCGCCAGAAACACCAGCGTCTGGGTGCAAATGATGATACCGCCCGTTGCACCATTTAGGAAATAGCTCAGGTAAGCGCCGAAAAAGGCCGAGCTCGCGCCGATCACAACCGCTATGAAGATCACTCTGGGAAATCGGTCGGACAAAAGATATGCCGTCGCGCCGGGCGTCACGACCAGTGCAATCACCAGAAACGCCCCCACCGTCTGTAGTGCCGCAACCGTGGCAGCGGACAGAAGAGTGAAGAACAGCAGTTTGAGGCGGGTCGGGTTGAGGCCAACCGTGCGGGCGTGGCTTTCATCAAAAAACACAACCATCAAATCGCGCCACTTGAAGATGAGCACCGACAGACAAACCCCGCCAATGAGCAGCAATTGCAGCGTGTCACCGGGGGTGATGGCAAGGATGTTGCCCAAAATAATGGTTTGCACATCCACGGCGGTGGGGTTCAGTGACACCATAAACAGGCCGACACCGAAGAAGCCCGTGAAGATCATGCCGATCACCGCGTCCTGCTTGAGGTCAGTGCGGCTACCGATGAACAACATGGCCAGCGCCGCCAGTCCGCCGCTCAGAAAAGCGCCCAGCGCAAAAGGCAGCCCCAACATGTAGGCGCCGGCCACTCCGGGCACGACAGCGTGGGAAAGCGCATCCCCGATGAGCGACCAGCCCTTAAGCATGAGAAAAGCGGATAGAAATGCGCACACTGCCGCCACCAATGTGCCCACCACCATGGCATTGCGCATGTAGTCATAGGTGAAAGGTTCAAGGAGCGTCGTCAGCATGGGGGGTGGACGTTAATTCTCGCCATAGATCACCACCGGGCGCTCATCATCGGTCAACACCACCACCGAGCGTGGATCGTCATCATCGTGTAGATCCGCACCTTCAAGAACATGGTGGCGCAGCGTGCCGCCAAAGGCTGTTTGCAGATTCTTTTGGGTGAAGACTTCTTGTGTGGGCCCTGCAGCCAGCACAGTACGGTTGACCAATATCACATGATCGCAGAAGTCCGGCACCGAACCCAGATTATGGGTGGAAACGAGCATAACGCGTCCTTCGTCCCGCAGATCCCGCATCAGGGCCACGATGGCGTCTTCTGTGGCCACATCCACGCCGGTGAAGGGCTCATCAAGCAAAATGATCTGGCCCTCCTGCGCCAGAGCCCGCGTGAGAAAAACGCGCTTTTTCTGTCCGCCGGATAGTTCGCCGATCTGCCGGTCTGCATAGTCTTCCATGCCCACTCGTTCGAGGGCCTGGTCCACCATCGCATGGTCCAGCCCGCGGGGGCGGCGCAGAAAGCTCATATGGCCGTAGCGCCCCATCATCACCACGTCTTTGACCAAAACCGGGAAGGACCAGTCCACGTCTTCGTTTTGCGGCACGTAGGCGACGAGGTTGGAGCGCAAGGCCTGTCGCACGTTCTTGCCAAGCAGCGATACCGAACCCCGTGCCGAGGGCACAAAGCCCATTAGCGCTTTGAAAAGGGTGGATTTGCCGGCTCCATTCACCCCCACCAGACCACAGATCGACCCCTTGGACACCGAAAAAGTAGCGTCCACCAGAGCGGTGGTGCCATTTCCATAGGTGACGGTTAGCCCCTCGGCCCTTATGGCCGCGTCTTGAACCGCCTCTTGAACCAAGTCCGGGGCTAGCTTGACGGTGTCATCGTTTGCGGCGTGGGGCTGTGCGCTCATGAACCGGCCTTGAGTCCCTGCGCCACGGTTTCAGCCGTCACGCGCAGCAAATCGAGATATGTGGGCACCGGCCCATCGGCTTCGCTCAGGCTGTCGACATATAGAATGCCGCCATAGCGCGCGCCGGTTTCCCGCGCAGCCTGCCGCGCGGGCTTGTCCGATACCGTGCTTTCAGAAAACACGACGGGAATATTCTCACTGCGGACGGTGTCGATGACATTCTTCACCTGAAGGGGCGTGCCCTGGGCGTCCGCATTGATTGGCCACAGATAGAGTTCCTTGAGACCGAAATCACGGGCGAAATAGCTGAACGCGCCTTCGCTCGTCACCAGCCAGCGCTGTTCCTCTGGCACTTCGGCGAGGGCCGCTTTGACGGGTTCGGATATGGCGCTTATTTGCTCAGCATAGGCTGCCGCATTGGCATTGTAAGTGTCCGCATTGTCGGGATCGGCCTCAACGAAAGCCTTGCGGATGTTCTCGACGTAAATCAGCGCGTCGGTTGGGCTCATCCAGGCATGGGGATTGGGTTTGCCGCTGTAAGGGCCGTCGCCAATGCCAATGGGCTCAACGCCATCGCTCACCACCACGCTGGGGACACCATCTAAGCGGGCGAAGAACTTCTCAAACCACAGTTCAAGGTTCAGGCCGTTCCATAGGATCAGATCGGCACCCTGTGCGCGCACCAGATCCTGGGGCGTGGGGCGGTATTCGTGGATTTCGGCCCCGGGCTTTGTGATCGACACCACGTCGGCCGCATCACCGGCAACGTTCTTCGCCATGTCCGCGATAATGGTGAAAGTGGTGGCGACGGTCAGCTGCTCATCGGCTGCGTGGGCTGATGTGGCACTGAGGCCCAACAGACAAACGGCTGCGAATGCAGTCAATCGGCGAAGCAGACAAAACATGGAGTGCCCTCTTTTGACGAAATGATAGTCTCTGGTTTAACTAACGCTTCTTTTTGCAATTGCAAATCATTCGCAACTAGAATTTTGCGATTGCCGCGCCGCTTACCATATCAATGGCGGGAGAAACCGCGTCAGCGAAATGGGTCATCCAATGAATGCGATTCTGAAACCCGGCTTCGAGGAAGGTGCCAAAGAGGCGGGTACAGAGCGTGACCTCGGCTACCGATCCGACGATCTGATTGCACCCTACCCGCCGCGCACAGACGATTATTTGCCCGGTGACCCGTTGAGCTGGTTCGGGTTTCCGCGCTTCATCTATCGTTATGCCCGCAATGCCATCTCGGTTTTCTCCCGGCAGCATTATCAGGTGCGCCATTGGACCATCAGCTTTGCAGGTCGGGTCTATCACACAGTCCACGACCCGCAGATCATCCGCGATGTACTGGTCAAACAGTCTGACGTCATGCGCTTCGACCCGATACGCGTGCGGGTGCTCGGGCACCTAAGTGGCAACAGCCTGCTGACCGCAGAAGGCGAAGACTGGAAGCGGGTGCGCCACGCCGTGGCTCCTATTTTTTCACCGCGCCACGTCGGCGGGCTGGCGCAGAACATGTCCAATCGGTGCGCCGATGCGGTCCAGCGCTTGGCCAAGACCGGTGGTGAGATTTCCGCCTCCACCGCCATGGGTGAACTCGCTTTCGACATACTGGAAAGCACATTGTTCTCCGGCGATTTGGTGGGAGACCCTGACGAGATGCGCCGCGATCTTGAATTGGTTCTGGCAACGCTGGGCAAAATCTCACCGCTAGATGCTCTGGGTGTGCCCAATCGGGTGCCACGGCTCGGCAATCTGCGTGCGGAAAGCGCCCGCCGCCGCTTCCGGCAATTGGTGCGTAGCAATCTTGTCCACCGCCGCGCCAATGCCACGCCGAAGGCGCCCCCACAGGCCACAAGCGATTTGCTCAATCTGATGCTCAACGCCGAAGGGGCTGACGGCCAACGTCTCAGCGACCAGGAAATCGAAGACAATTTGATGGCTTTTGTGGCCGCCGGTTATGAAACCACGGCACGTGGTCTTACCTGGTGCTTATATTTGCTCAGCCAAAGCCCTGACTGGATGGCTCGTGTACGCGAGGAGTTGGATGCGGCCAATTTGGAAAGCACCGATCCTTCCACCTGGCTCGACGTCTTGCCCGTCAGCCGCGCAGTGTTCGATGAAGCCATGCGCCTGTATCCGCCGGTCCCGCTGATTGCCCGGCAGGCCAAGGCGCAGACGCATATTGGAGATGCCGAGGTGAAGGAAGGCGCGGGTTTTATCACCTGGCCCTTCGTTCTGCACCGCCACGAAACCCTTTGGGATGCGCCAGACGCATTCCGCCCCGAACGTTTCATGCCCGGCAACCGCGAAACGATAGACCGCTTCGCCTATCTGCCCTTTGGTGCCGGACCCCGCATATGTGTGGGCATGCGCTTTGCGTTGCAGGAAGCCGTGATTGCATTGGCCCATCTGGTTCGAGATTTGGATTGGGAATATGTGGGTGAAGAGCCCCCCATGCCGGTGATGCGCGTCACTTTGCGCCCTCACAATGGCATGCCGATGAAAGTGCGCCGACGGGTGTCACCCTGCAAAGGATCCGACTGAAGATCCCGCTAAAGATGATGTGAGTTTGCAGCTTCATTTGCCGCGTCTATGCTTCCGCTGGGTGAGTCGCTAAGCATTTGCAGGAGGCAAGCATGCTGACCAAAAAACGGATCATCGCAGCCGGAGCAATTCTGGTCTTATCAGCCACGCCAGCCCTGGCCGCCCAATGCGGCAACACGTCAAAGGGTTTCAACGCATGGAAAGCGGCATTCACCGATGAGATGCGGGCGAAAGGCTTTACCAACCGGTCTTTGCAGGCCCTCGATGGCGTGAGCTATTCCAATCAGGTTATCAAACTTGACCGAAGCCAGAAGAGCTTCAAGCAGAGCTTTGAGAAATTCTACAAACGCCGGTCAAACGGCGTGGTGCGCATAGCCAAAAGAAGATGCGAAAGCATGGCGGCACCGCCAACCGTGTCGAAAAGAAATTTGGCGTTCCCAAAGAGTTGCTCTTGACCATATGGGGTCTGGAAACCGGCTTCGGTAATTTCAACGGCGACAAACCAATCTTCCGCTCCCTCGCCACTTTGGCCTATGATTGCCGCCGCACCGAATTTTTCACCGCAGAATTGGTGGCAGCACTGACCATTGTGGAGCGGCGCCAAATTCCCCTGTCGCAAATGAAAGGTGCCTGGGCGGGCGAGATCGGCCAGACGCAGTTTCTCCCCACCCGCTACGTCAGCTCAGGCATCAGTTTTGATGGCGACCGCAAGGTGGATTTGTATCGCTCCGTGCCAGACGTCCTAGCGTCCACCGCCAACTGGTTCGCCCAAAATGGTTGGCAGCGCGGACAGCCCTATGGCGAAGGCACGGCCAACTACAAGATCATCCAGAAATGGAATCGTGCAACGGTCTATCAGCGCACAATCGCCAAATTGTCCCAGGAAATGGGTGCGGCGCTCTAGCCGCGCCGATCAAGCCAGCGGAATAGCGTTGGCGTCCTTGCCCGCTTGATAGCTGGCGGACAGCTCCGCATAACATGCGCGAATATAGGCGATCTGCTCGGTGGGGGCAGAGCGAAGCGCCTCGGCATCTGCCACAAGATCCCGGCACTGCCAGAAAGCGTTCGATTTGGCGTAGCCATCAGCATCCAGGCCGAACACCTCCTTTAATATCTTGAGATCGTGGGGAATGGCGAACATGTCCCGGCTGTTCTCATGGCTGAAGAAATAATGGAAATTATCCAATCCCGCCCAAGTGATGGCCGACAGGCACAAGCTGCAGGGCTCATGTGTCGAGATGAAATAGCAATCCTTGAGGGGCACACGGTCAGCTTCCGGTAACTCGTAATAGAGTTTCAAAAGGTGCATTTCACCATGCCACAAAGGATTGGCCATTTCATTGTTGGTTGCCGCCAGCACCATCGATAGATCTCGCTTGGCCACAAGCGCCGCGCCAAAGATCTTATTGCCCTGCGCCACCCCTTGGGTGGTGAGGGGAATAATGTCGTGCTCAATGACGTCGAGAAAACGCAGAATGCGGGTGCTGTCGGTGTAATTTGCCATGCCGCCTTTTAGGCGAAACAAAGACCAACGTCAGCAGACAAAGTATTGGTCTGAAAGCCTCAGCCGCCAAACAATCCCTTCACACGGCCCAACATTGAGCGGCCCGCAGATGGTTCAGCTTCAACTGCGTCCCGCGGGTCGCTTTGGGGCACTGGCACCGAAGCTGTCTCCGTCGATTCGGTGCCAGCAACTGGGCCAGAAATTGCGCTTGGAGTGGCGGACGGTGTGGCTGTGACAACTGGGCCCGCTGGAGCATCTTCAGGTGCAGCGAGCTCTGCCGTCGGTGCAGGCTCTACAGGTGGTGCAGGGGCGAGACGGGCGATTTGGCGGGCAGCTGCTGCTTCCGCCGCCGCTTTCTCGCGCTCGGCCTGCAGGTCATACTTCGCGGACAGTTTTGCAAACACTTTGCTCTCTTCAGAGGCCAAAGCGCTGTAGGCGGCCACCAGATTTGGGTTCTCTTCATAGGTCGGACAGCTGGCGGAGGCCCGAACAGTGGCTTCACCAAAATCCTTGTTAAACTGGTAGGTGCGGCCGCACACCCGTACTGTGGGGGGAACTTTGGTCAGCTCAAAATGATCGTAGCCAACCTTGAGGTTCTGCCAGAATTCAAAGTGCTCCGAATTTCGGTGTTTCGCCATATTCTCCGGCGTCATACGGAACGGGAAGGCCTGGATCTGAAAGCGCTTCTGGCCGCCACGCAGGGCTTCGCGGGCTAGAGCATAAATATCCTCGATTTGAGCATCGGTCATGGAGTAACAGCCCGCGGAAGAGCAATCGCCATGAATCATAAGATGGGTCCCGGTGCGCCCGTACGAAGCGTCGAATTTGTTGGGAAAGCCCATGTTGAAAGACAAATGGTATGATGATCGCGGGTTCATCTGGTGCGGCGCGACACTGTAAAATCCCTCCGGTGCCTGCCGGTCGCCTTCCTTGAATTTTGGCCCCAATTTCCCCGACCATTTGCATATTTCGTAGTCTGCCAGCAGCTCATACCGGCCGTTGGGCTTCCTCTTCCACACCTCGAGCGTATCTTCTTCTTTGAAGATGCGGATCATTATGGGCGCGCGAACACTCATGCCCTTGGTCTTGATGGCCCGATACAACTTTTTGGAAATGGGCACTTCGCCCCGGTTCTCGCCCACACCCCGCAGCGCGTCCTCCGCGGTACATGCTGCGAGCGTGGGGGTCAGCACCAGTGCTGCGGCCACGAACGCGGCTCGTGCACTCATTCGGCGTGATTTGAAGGGAGCCGGTTGTTGGACATGAACTGACAAGGGCAAACCGTCGAATTGGAAGCGTACTGACTTGAAAAGCTATGATGTCAGAAAAGGTTGATCGTTCGTTTAAAGGCCAGCAAGCCCTGCCAGCACATCTGCCGGTACGGAAATCAAAATCTCGTCAGAATTGCGGCCTGCGGACGAGCGGTTCGTTTAAATGCGACCCATCGCCAGGAATTTATCCTGCCGGTGACGACGCATCTCGTCGGGGCTCATTGCAGCCATTTCACCAAGTGCCTTGGCGATGGAGGCTTTTGCTTCAGCAAACGCACCGGGTCGGTCGCGGTGCGCTCCCCCCAGCGGCTCGGGCACTATTTCGTCGATTACCCCCAACTCCATCAGATCCTGTGCGGTGATCTTCATGGCCGTTGCAGCGTCCTGCGCGCGGGTGGCATCGCGCCACAAGATAGAGGCCGCGCCCTCGGGAGAAATGACCGAGTAAATGGCGTGCTGCATCATCAGCACGCGGTCGGCCGTGGCGATGGCGATCGCGCCGCCCGAACCGCCCTCGCCAATGATCAGCGACACCATCGGCACGCCGAGATTGAGACATTTCTGGGTTGAGCGGGCGATCGCTTCGGCCTGCCCGCGCTCTTCCGCGCCAACACCGGGATAGGCACCCGGCGTGTCCACAAATGAGATCAGTGGCATGTTGTACTGGTCGGCCATTTCCATCAGGCGGACGGCCTTCCGGTAGCCTTCGGGCCGCGCCATGCCAAAATTGTGGTGCAGACGGCTGGTCGTATCATGGCCCTTTTCATGACCAAGCACCATTACGGGGCGGCCCTCGAACCGGCCCATACCGCTGAGCACCGCATAGTCTTCTGCAAAGTTGCGGTCGCCGGCCAGCGGCACGTAATCTGTGATCAGCGCATCCACATAGGCCTGGGCGTGGGGCCGGTCTGGATGGCGTGCCACCTGCGCTTTGTGCCAGGGCGTGAGCTTGTCATACAGGTCCGCCAGGGCCTTCTGGCTTTTCACTTCCAACTGGGCGATTTCCGGGCCCACATCCACGCTTTCGTCGGCCTCTGCCATGCGGCGCAGTTCCACCACCTTGCCATCAAGGTCGGCAACGGGCTTTTC
>JBCDIB010000010.1:0-20747 GCA_038749385.1 Pseudomonadota bacterium
CGCAAGGTCCGGAAGCTGCACATGGATGATGCGGTGATGGTTGATGTCAGAGGCTTCCTGTGCGCTTGCCACTTCATGGGGCGCATATCCGGCAGCCATGCTCAAAACATGCTGGCCGTGGCTCAGCATGCGCGACGCGGAATCAAACTCTTGATAATCCGGTTTCACGATTTCCAATTCGGTGAGCAGGCTGCGCGTGTCCTCGCCATAATCGCGGATCGCCCGATCAATCTCGCTCCGCATGATTTCTCGTCCGAACGCCACGTTTGACCGAGGATCGAATGTGCCATCTTGAATGTGAGCAAACTCAATACGGGTTCCAGCAGCTTGCCCAGGCCCAGCCACCGAACGAAAGTCAACATGGCCCAGATTGGCAGCGGTATCGACTGTGCCGGTGATGACCATCTTATCGGGGTCAAGATCAGGGTCTGGCTTGTAGGCCTCCACCAGCGCGCCCAACACTGATTTCGGGTCCGATGGCACCCTTATAATGCCATCCCTGGCACTGCTGGGTCGCGGCCCGGCACGGGCGGGCAAGGGCAGGCGAAAGCTGGTCACCACCGGGCCAGCAGAAGAGAAACTATGGGCCGAGCCTGCATCACCACGCCTGTTGATTGCATCCACACCCCCAAGGGATTGAGGTAGGAAATCCTGATCTGCTGCCAAAAAATCAAAGGGGTTGAAGTCCGCACTTGGTTGTAACGGCGCCTGCAGAGTGCGCAGGAAAACGTTCTCAAATTGCAGATTTGGGTCCGTTGGCCCCCGCTTTTCGGAGTTGTTTAAGAGCGGGGCAGCGAAGTCGTCAAATGTGACAATGTAAGGGAACGGGTTCGCAGCATCACGAAAATCCCCCCCACTGCGCCGGATAATGGCGCTTGCCACCTGTCCAATGGGGTCAAACGCGCTCCCGGGACCGGTGTTCCATGCCGTATACGGGTCAATCTGCTGAAAAATACTGCTGAATGTCGGGCCGCCATGGGGCCGCAGTTCATATTGTCGGTTCATGATTGTGCTCCACTTCGGCCGCGCTTAAGTCCACTCACCAACGGCGCGTTGCCACAACCACTTAAGGGTCGGAGCATTGGCGGCAGCGGCAGCCACCGGCACACCATTGCCACCATGGACGGTAAGGCCTGCGGAACCGACCACATTACCGGTGGCTCCATCAATGACATCGGAGAAATTGAAATCGAACTGTTCCTTGCCATTGATATCGTAGGAAATAGGCTTCACTGTCGGCGCCTCACCAACCAGGGCAATCACGTAGTTGCCCAGCATTGCGCCAAGCCCCGCACCCACAATGGAATCCGCGGGGAAATGCAGCCCGGCCACTGTTCTGTTGACCGCGATGCGGTGGGATTGGCGGCTGAGCATCACTTTCCAGGCGGCATTTGCGCCACCGCTCCAATGGTTCTGCAGCAAGTGCCCCAGAACCTGGCTCACAGCGAAAGCTTCGGTAGCATGGCCGCTTGGCAAGGTACCGTGGCCTGGGGTGGGAACCATGGGCTGAACCTGAGGCGAGTATTCATTGGGACGACGGCAGCCGAGCCCTTGCTTCACCCGCATCACGGCCTCTGACGCGAGCCCCTGTGTGCGCGCAATCAATTCCAAAGTGTATTTCTTGGTATCGGCTTGCAGGGGAATGATGGGCTCGTAGAATGGCGTCGGGAAACCCACCTGACTGAGAATCTCCGCGCCGCGGTCCCCACGCTGATTGACGTAGTTCATCACCAAATCAAGTTGAGTTGCCATTTGCTTAGGTGTGGGGGCCTTGATCTGGGCCAAGGTGGAGATGCTGTGCTCCAACGCAGCAGCTGGCGCACCCGCATCGGGCAGGGCGATCGCCGCGGTCGGTTCGCGATAGATGAGAGAAATCGAGTCACCACTTGCGCCTGCCGCAAAATCCAGTGCGCTCATCATCTCGTTTTGAACATTGATCGCCCGCACAATGGGAGAGGAAAACTCGGCATAGGCCGCCGCATCCGCTATGTGAGCCGGTTGACGGACAGATCCCTGATAAAAGCCCGCGATTCCCGCGCGAGAAGTCAGCAGAGCGCCAGACAGGAAAGCACCGTAATTTCTCGCGCCTGAAGCGCCCGACGCGCCGCTGGCTCCAGATGCGCCAGATGCACCACTGGCCCCTGAGGCGCCACTTGCGCCGGACGCCCCTGAGGCACCGGATGCGCCGCTGGCCCCACTGGCTCCGGATGCACCTGAAATAATTGCTGAAATAGACATAGAACTCTCCTGCTCTGGTGTATTTTATGTTTTGGGAATGCCGGCATCCCGGAGCGCCTTCGCCCAGGATTGCCCGGTTTGAAAAGCGGTGGCTGGATGGAATTTGAGATAATTTTCGACGGTCAGCCCAGGGTCGCGGGTGAGCAGTTCACGGGCATTTTGCTGCGCCTCATCCGTGCGCCCGAGCTCCTGCAGCGCGATGGTGCGCACACGTAAGGTCGATGTGTGACGGGGATTGGCCCGATAGGACCGGTCGGCCAATCGCAGTGCGGTGTCGTAGTCACCCACCGACAAATGGGCCGTGGCACTTAAACAATCGAAGTAATAGCGGTAGGGGTCGAGCGGCGATAAATTGCGTGATTTGGAGGTCAGCAACACACCCTCCGTACCCCGGTCGGAAAAAGCAAGCATGGTGCCTTTCAAAAGCCATGCCAAGGCGTTGTTGGGATCATGCTCAAGCGCCAGATCCATCTGGTTGCTGCCGTGTTCATAGTTGCGGTGCAGATTGCTGTGCACCAGACCATCCACCGCGTGACTCACCGAGCATTGCGGATCAATCTCCAAGGCGAGACTTGAGTGGCGCAGCGCCATGTCGCCGTCACGGTCCGTCTCCACGCTCCATCCTTGATGGACCGACAGCACATACCATTTGGCAAGCCAGGCATGCAGCACAGCGTGGCCGGGGAACTCCTCAATCAACGCCTCCAAGGTTTCGCGGGCTTTGGCAAAACCGGAAAGACGGTGCTGGTGCATCAGGGCAATCGAACCCATGAGCCGCTCATGGGCGGCGGGCAGGCTGCGATGCATATTGCCAATGGCCTTCACAGAGGAACTCAAGACTGAGCGCCCCGCATCGGAAGCGATGGTGTTGGTAATAGACCAGTCGCCCTTCGCCACGTCGTCCGCCTGGAAGTCATATTCTTGCGACGAGACGATCCTCTCGCTTTCCATCTCAATTAGATCGACGTGAAGTTGGCATGCGCCGCCGTGCAAGCGGATGGAACCGCAGATCAGATAATCAACATTGAGCTGCGCGCGCACATCGGCCAGGTTGATGGTCGAAAGCTGGAATTTGCGACTGGAAAGGTGTGATGTCACATCAAACAGCGACGAGCGCGACAAAACGCGGGTCAGTTCCAGCGCTAGTAAATCTCCCATTTTCTGGGCAATCACTTCATCAAAGGCCGGTGCGAACGGAATCACACTGATGGCGGGGCTAATGCGCGCCGACACAACCGATGGCAAACGCAAAACGTGATTATTGGCCTGTCCGCGCTTCTCCTCCAGCCAGCGTAAAAAGACGTGTTCGGCAATTTGTATGCCTTCCAGAAACTCCCCGTCCTGGGGGCCGCCCACCATGTGAATGCGTTCCTGATTGAGCTGAATATCGGCATTGGTGACATTGAACAGAACGGCAAAGTCGTCACCAAGAAGCGATCTGAGCTTTGACAGCGCGCGACGCAAACTGCCGCGCCCATGCTCCGCACCGGCACGACCCCACAAGGCTGACTGAAGCCAAGAGCGGCTGCGCAGACCGTTGGCCGAGGTGATGAGCAGCGCAATCATGCCGCGGGTTTTGACCTCCGCCACAACGATGACGCGGCCATCAGGCGCCTTTAAATGAAAGCCACCGTAAAGCCCCAACTTATAATGTGCTGCCTTTGTCAAAACAGTTCCCCTGCGTGGCAACAGCCCCCGTGCGGCACAAGCATTGTCAATTGACTAACGTTGGGAAACCCCATTCACGCTTTATTCACGCCTGCAATTTTTCGGTCTGTTTTACAGTTGCTTGACCCGATTTAAGCAACGGAGAACTTAAATGAAAAAATCGCGCAGCAACTCCGATTCACGTTTGTCAAACGTCCGCGACCTCCGCGACGTTAGCGATTTCTGTCTTGAATGGCCAAAAAATCGCAAATATTACAGTAGGATATTGGAAAATACTGCGATCAGCGACGATGAAAAGCATTCTATTTCTGCAACAATTAAGTATCTTGATGTAATAACGATGTTTCCACAAAATTATCACAATTAAATCACGCCCGTCATCAAATATATAAAATATTGTTGGCGCTCCCCAATCAGAGGAGCGACCCAATGACTACCAAACCTATATTGGATGGCTACGACCGCAGGAATGCTGCGGTCGCCCGCCGCCACGCAGCAGTGGAGATTTCGGGCAACCGTGAACTGCCCAAATCCGTCTCAAATCAAGAAGAAAACGACTATGGCTTCGTGCCTGTCGCAAATTTCTCCAAGGGTCTGAGGCACGATGATTATGGCCTGGCCACAGCTGCCGATTATAAGGCCTTTGTCGAAGCGCTGAACGCGGTGCGCATTGATCCCGACACCGGACGCGGCATCTTCGATGTACCCGGCAACTACGACGATGACCCCGAGGGCATTCGTCAATTTGAAAGCCCGCTTGCCGGCCTCTACTACAGCCTTGAAGGGCCAGATCCCGCAGCTGTGGTGATGGCACCTGCACCCCGCATGGGTTCATCAGAATTATGCGCGGAAATGGCCGAAGTCTATGCCATGGCTTTGGTGCGCGACACACCTTTCGCCACTCTGACAAGTGATGATCCGACGACCGCAGAGCTTGTTGGTAGCGACGGCAATCCTTTGGTTTATCCAGCCGATTACACGGATGCCAACAAGGCGGGGAAGAACGCGACGGTTCAGGACATTGTTGATGAACTCAACAAATTGTCTTGGTTCGACATGGCGAAAACCCCAACATCGTCCAGTTCCAGCGCGGGCAAGATGCTGACCGTTCAGGAAAAGCGCCGCCGCGCTGCCCGTTTGGGATTTGGCTCTGAAGACGATCAAAGCAAAACAAAGCTGACGGCAGAAACGCTGTTCCGCGGTTCGGCACCCGGTGCGGAGCAGGGCACCTATATTTCCCAATTCATGTATCTGGGGACCCACACGCCGGACGGCAAATCGTCGCCTGTTGACGGGGAGGTCGCCTTTGGCGCGCAGACTATCAATCAACGGGTCTCCATCAACCAATACGACTTCATGACCAATTGGGATGATTGGCTCAACGTCCAGCAAGGCGCGAAGATCGCAGGTCCGAACGACTACTACACCGGGAGGCGTCGTTTCATCAAAACGCCGCGGGATCTGGCGACCTATGTGCACATTGACCAACTCTATCAGGCTTATTTCAATACTGGCCTCATCATGTTGGGCAACAATGTTCCCTTCGAGCCAGGTTTTCCCAACAACAATGAGGGCCTGAAAGCCGGAGCAGATAAGTCGTCACGCGGTCCGTTTGCGACCTTTGGCGGCCCGCATCTCTTGAGCCTTCTAACAGAAGTCGCAAGTCGTGGTCTTAAGGCTGTGCGCCGCCAGAAGTTCCAGATCCACCGGCGTGCGCGGCCGGAGGTCATCGCCGCCCGCCTGGCCCAGGTGGCCAATGAGCATGTGGTCGGAATGCCGACCCGTGCAATAAACAAGCTCACATCCATGCTCAAGGAATTGGGTCATGGGGACATCAAAAACGCTTCCAAGCCCGGCGTGTTGCTGTACTGGATCGCACAGATGAACGAGCGGTCCAATGCGGCCGCGGGCAAATCCTCCAAAGTTCTGCATGACGATAAGAACTATCTGCTGCCCATGGCTTTCCCGGAAGGATCGCCCATGCACCCTGCCTATGGCGCGGGCCATGCAACGGTGGCAGGCGCTTGCGTTACAGTGCTGAAGGCCTTTTTTGAAACCCAGCAAACGCCCCTTGGCGCAGCCTTGAATGTAGCTGACTTCCACCAACCAGATGGTGTCGAGGGGGACACTTTGGTGCCGGCTGAACCTCTGGGCAACGCCACCTTGCTTGGCGAGTTGAACAAGCTGGCTGCCAATATCTCCATCGGGCGCAACATGGCGGGGGTCCACTACTACTCCGACTATTATGACAGTCTGCGGCTGGGCGAGCGCATCGCCGCCGGCATCATTGAAGAGCAGATGCTCAACTACAATGAGGCCGTGACCATGAGCTTCATCAGCTTTGATGGTGAGGAGATCAAAATCTCCACGGACGGCAAATCAACCGGCGCCTCCGTCAAGTTTGAGGTCAATGGGCAGCAGACCCGGGATGCCTGGTGGAACAAGCATGCGGTGGAACTGGAAACAGCCTTCATTGGCTAGGCCGCCGTCAAACTCCCGGTTCAGCTCTGTGCTGAACCGTCCTCCCACCACCGGCGGCCTGACAGGGCCCCGGTGGACCCCATCCTAGCGAGAAATCCACCTCCCACACACCCCGCCCTTTGCACTTCGCACCCACGACATGTCGGAGAAAGATAGATGTTATTCCCCAACAAATTGGCGCCTTTCGCCCTCGGCGGCGGCGCTGCCGTCCTTATATTGGCCGCAACTCATGGTCTGGCGGACCTTCAAGAAGTCAAGCCACTCGTTAATGAAGGCGACCTGGGCAAACTGCTTGATGTCGCAAATCTCTTGGCCGTGTTCTTCGTGCTTGCCCTGTTTTTAGAGCGCGCTTGTGAAGTCGCGGTGGGCATTTTAACCGCCGCTAACGTGCTGCCCGAAGACCCCAAAGCCCGCAAAGACCCAGAGAGCGAAGAGGATCAGGGCACGCTTGCGCCGAAGGCCGCGAAAGTCTTGGCGGAGCAAAAAGCACTGCAAGCCAAACAAGCCAAAGCGGCCACGAAAACCCGGTTCCTTGCCGCGCAGCTGCTCTGCCTCAGCGCGGGTCTCGTCGCCGCCTATTACGGCTTTCGGCTCCTCACGATGTCGTCGGACATTTTGATTATCAAACCGCCCGAGCAAGCCACCTGGCAGCGGCTGGATATCATTGTCACAGCTTTCGTTTTGGCCGGTGGCGCCAAAGGCATTCACGACCTGATTGAGCGCGTGCTCAAGCGTGCTGACGGCGAGAACGAGCAAACAGAAGGCGAAGCCGGAAAGACCGGTTGAGCTACACGATTCTGAACACCCAATTATATGGAGATAGTATAATGCCCCTTGGAACAGGAAGCCTTGAAGGCCGCAACAGTTATGTGGTGCGCCGTACCTTTTCACTCACCGGCGATAGTGCCGAGCAAGTGCAATTTGAAACGTCGGACGACTTTGTGTTCGAACGCGGTACACCAGAACCGGGCTTTGCTCTCTTTTCGGGCGATCCCAGCGGCCTGGCCGGAGACCAAATCGAACCGACCGCGGAAGACACGCGCTTTCTCATTATTGCCAATGAGATCAAACCGGTGATGGGCCGACAAGCCGCAACGCTACCTGACACTATAGATATCGATGTCTATGACCACGTGATCTTGTGGTGCTTCACGGCGCCGGTCCTCCTGGGCATCGGCAAGATCGAGAGTTGAGCCTGCGCTCGAAGGCGCGCGTCACACTGGCGCGCCCAACTTAACTGGAAACACACCTATTAGGGAAATCACACACATGCGTCTTTTCGCTTTGATTTTAGTCGCCTCCATCATGGCGTTCCACACCCCTGCCAAGGCCCTTTCCGTGAGTGATGCTCTGGGAACGCTTGGCGGCGGGATATTCTCCCGTATCGACAAATCCGTCGACAACATATTCGGGAACATTGATTCCACGGTCGTGGGTATGCGCGCAAATGTTGAAGGCCTCATCGCGTCCGGCCGATCCAATATGGTGGATTTTCTGGACAAATCCGTCGAAGAGTTGGAAGGGCAGGAGCGCGCCCTCTGGCTTTACTACAAGAACGCTCTGACCGAGGTCGACCAGCGCGTGGAAACACATCTGCGCACGGCGCGCATCACGATCCTGGATGCCAGCAATACGATTACACATGAGGTTCCGTTTACCTCAAACGCTCCGGCGGTTCATTGGGTGGAGGTGGAGCCGCCGCTCTATGACAGGCAGGCAAAAGAACGCCGCGTCACCGCTTTCGGACTGAACCTCGATCGCCCAGGCAACATGTTGAAGGCCAATGGGGCCGAGGGGCGCAAAGCCAGCGCTTCTCCAACGCAATTGATTTTTGCCATCGACGCGGTGGATGTCAGTGGAGGCTTGAAGCTGGACTATGAGCTTGAAGGCAAGCGTTCCGTCGTGAATGTCTTGGGCGCGTGGACAGACCGCACCTATCCCACAAAGACCTTCGAGGTGCCTGCGCAGGTGGACCTGATGGGGGACATTCAGCTCATCTATCATAAGGATGTTTATGATGAGATCAGCCGCAAATGGCCGGCCAACAGGGATTGGTATTCGGTGAACTGCCAGCGTGGCGGCACATTTGGAACCAGCGGCTGCGGGGCACGATATGGCCCCACCTACATTGCCGCCAGCCAAGGCTATTCCGTCCTGCCTGATACCATCACTTATCAGGAAAACACCCATGGCTGCCGCCGCAACTCGGTGCGTGTGGGTGCGAGCGAGGCCTCCGGCAATGGCTTCAAGGTATCGGGCTACGCCTATCCCAACTCTGGTGCCTACCGCAGATGCTATTTGAACAGCCGATTCACATGGCGGGAACGCAAGAACGTTGCACGAAAGGTTGATACACTCACAGACGCCCAAGAGATGCGCCGCAGCCTCAACGGCGTGACCTTCCGATATCCGGCACAAGGTGCAACGCCTGTGGGATTTCGGGTGCTGGCACCGGGTGCTGATGAGGCGCAAGATTATGACTTGGCCAGCATTCGCGCCAAACTGACGGTGAAAGCTCAACCCGGCACCGGGATTGTGGAGGTGATCTGGCGGGGCGGAAACTGACTGAACGCTCACGATCCTCGCGGTTCGTAATTCCGGCGCGGCGCTTTCCCCAGATTACAAATCGCCGCGCCTAAGACGGGGGACCCAAGCACCTATTTCAGCTGCGGATTGGGCCATCACCATCAACACCAGTTTTGGAGAATGAGACATTGGGACGGGTGATAAATATTTTCGCAGCCTTCGGCGGCGTGGCCACCATCATCGGCCTGTGGGAGTTTGCCATTCAAGATCGGCTGCTACCGTATCATGTGGGCAATCTGCAGCTTTGTACCGAAAACGCGGCCGGCGACGTGGTTGCCTCAATACCAGAAAAAGAGCTGAAAGAGTTTGGTTATTTTCTGACGCTGAATGCATCATCGACGGTTTATGTCGATATGGACATGATTGATGTGTGTCAGGGAAACGAGGCATCGGCTTCAAACGCTGACGACGGCGGACCGACAATGCTGGACACTGAAAACCGGTTTGAGTTTTCAACGCCGATTGATCGAGATTACATCGCACAGATGCGCCTTGAGGTAGACAAGTCGCAGTTTCGAAATGGTGCGTTATCGCGGGTGCAGACCGGACTCTCCGATATGTCAGGCGACCGAATTTTGGGCGTGTTTTTCGTAAAAGGGAATTTGGCCGCGGGAGAGTTTCAGCTTGAACTGGCCGATGTTGGTTATTCAAAGGAGTTGGATGACATGCACAAATGCACAAGGGTGGTCGCCAACGCACAAACCTTTCCGGCGAGAGCTTGGCACTTTCTGTCGACCTGTCTGGTCGGTATATCGACCGAGCGCTTCATCGGCCGGTACTAAAACGCCGTGAAGCGACCCAACCTACCGAAAAAAGGTTCCATAAGATAAATTATGCGATACTTACTTATAAAATAAATACTGTCGCAGATTCGAAATTGACGCGACCAAGCGCGTGCGGCTTAATCTATAGCAGTAAACGCATAGAGTTCCACATGCATAAATCAAAGAGACCATTACTCGCTGCTTGTCTTATTTCTGCAATTTCTTTGCAGGGCTGTACCACTTCGTCCACCGGGGCCCGTATCGCAACCACGACTGCCATGGACCGCGCGGTGGCCAACTGCGTTGCTGGTGTGGCGGTTGGCGCGATCGGAGGCGCATTGATAAGTGGTGCGCTTGGTGGTGCGCCTGAGCGCGGCGCCATTATTGGTGCAGCTGCGGGCCTTGGCCGCTGTGCGATATTGATCGAGTTGGCGGCTGCCGAAGACAAACAACAGGTTCGTGACGCTCAGCTTGCTGCTCTCAACAGCAACAAAGTTACAACCTCGACGATCGTCACCAAATCGGGCAGGCGCGCGACCGTGAGAACGAAGGTTCAGGATGCGCCTCTGCCGCCGCCACGAAAAGTAAAAATTAAATCTGCAAAGAAAACCACTTCGCAGCGTACATCGACTCCTCCCTCGCAAGATGAGAGGTCCGTAACACAAATCGCTTCGACGGATGCGCCCTCACTGAACCGAGAGCAGGAAACAGCCCCAGCCAGTATCCAGACTGCCGACGCTCGTCCGGTTACACCGTCTAGCGTGCAAGCAACCGCCTTTGCCGCTGAAGAACAGGATTACACGCTGTGCCGCTTCACCGAGTTGATCGTGGATATGGACGGTGGGTCCGCCGATGTGGGCCGACAAAAATGGTGTAAAGATCGCGCTGGCTCTTGGCAGCCGATAGCGTCTTAGAAGTCCGAGCAACAGCAGCTGCTGATTGCGCCTATTGCAACTAATGCAATCCAAATCTCGGCCCTCAAGCATAATTGGAGCTATCGGTTTGGAATTGGGCGGGTGATAACCTGGTCTGACGCTGTCTCTGGTGAAGAAACGCCGGCATTCGATTCCTGTATCGATGCCAATGATGGCTTGCGCAGCGCAATGACCGTCGTGTTGTCCTGATTTGGCCGGGCAACCTCCGTAATGGTATCCAAGAGAGACTTGCAGACCGCTTGTGCATCGCCCTTGTGCCCAGCTTCGCGGACGATACGCGCGACCTCAGCGGCGCCCAAAGTATCAAGTCCGTCGCTGGCCACGACCAGCCAATCATCGGCGGCCATCGGGCGTGGTTGAGCGGGAAAGTCTATGCGGCTGATTTCGTCGCCGGTAACCGCTGAAATAAGCGCGCTCCGCGAGGGGCTTGCGGCAGCCTCAGCAAAGCTGATTTCTCCACGCCGCGCGGCCGCATCAAGGCGTGGCGCCATGGAGTGGTCGGCATTTACGCGTTCAATCTCTTGGGCGCCGACCAGATAGACGATGGAATCCCCTACCGATATCCAGCGGACTCCATGGTCCAGAAGCTCAACTCCGATGAAGGTCGTTCCCATGCCTGACGTATCGGGATGCGCACTACTGTGCGCACCGATTGCCTCATTGGCCGCAAGGCAGGCATCCTCAAATAATGGGACACTGGAGCTTCCAGCTGTGAGAACCGAGCGCAAACGATCAAAGAAAGTCGTTACGGCGAGCTCTGCCGCGACATCACCGGCGGCATGGCCGCCCATGCCATCAGCCAACGCTGCGATGAACGGACCTCGTAATTCATCGACGACAAGCGTGTCGAACGCGTCTTCCTGGTAGGGGCGCTCACCCTGAATTTGCGCGCCGAACACGGCCGGACCCGCGGCTGTGTCGCCATTCATGCTTCGGCTGTCGCTTCCCAACTGAAATTGTCATCGCACAGCGGAACAAACATGAGCTTGGTACCACCGATCTCGATAATATCGCCTCGGCTGAGGGGTTGTGGCGCTATCACCGGCGCTCCGTTGAGACGCACAAGGTTCGATTTCCCTCCGTGCTGCACGTAATAGTCGGACTGCTTTTCATCGAACACGATGAACGCATGGCCCTCTCGCGAGATAGCGGTGTCGCCAAAATCAAGCGAAATGCGCTCGTCTATCGAGCGGCCAAGGCTGTTCATACCGTAGTAGATTTCACGGCTCACGCCCTTGCCGGGGCCATCGGTTACCACCAGCCAACCGACTGCAAGTTCAAAATTGTGCGGATCAACGACGCTGTCACTTGCGGTTGCAGCCCCATCGGATGCGGCAGACGCGTCCGTGCCTCGCGCGTAGCCAGAGATGATACGCGTGGCCGGCTCTGCATTAAGCGTTTGCGCTGCATCCGCGCCCCGCGGGCTAATGGTGCGCGTCGCGCCATCGGCCGGGTTGCCCTCAACCTTTTCAGTCCGGACCAGCCGGGTGGGATTTTCATCATTCATCTATTTGTGCTCCTGACAATGCCGCAGCCCCATTGGCGCGCACTCATACCAAATATCTCAGTCGGACTTCACCAAGTTCTATCATGTCACCGGAGGCCAACTGGACTCGATCAACCCGCTTACCGTTGACCAGCACACCGTTGCTGGTGTCGAGGTCATGGATGGTTACGACCCCCTCGCCGGTGACCTTCAGGTGGGCGTGATGACGATGCACGGAGTCATTGGCCAATTGGATATCATTGTCGGAGTGACGGCCAATAGACGTGGCTTGGATATTGACTGGAAACTTTGTCTCCTCGCTCCCGACCACTTCAAAGTACCCGTATCGCCCTGGCTCACCGGCTCCGGCGCCCCCGCCCTGCACGACACGGGTCACTCCAGGCTCTTCAGTGATCACTCCGGTGGCGGGGGTCAGGCCTTCAAAAATTTTGTCGTCGTCAATGCTTGTCGGATCGACCGGTGCCGGGCCGCCAGGCTCGTCCTCAGGCAGACCCGTGCCGTTCGTGGTGGCAGTCTCTTCTTCCTGTCCCCTGCCCCGCATCAAGGCAAAGGCCAGAAGCGCTAGGACAATTAGGGGAACCGCAAGGCCGACATAGGCCAGTCCCGTGTTGGCCCTTGCCCAATCTGCCATGCCGATCGTTCCGTAGAGATTGGTGAGCCACGTGTCCTCCGGCTCAGCAGGCGCGGGCTCCACGGGCACTTCTTCAAGGTTGACCTGCTGGGTCGCCCGGAGCGTCCTGCCATTCTGCAAGGCAACGGCGAGCTGGATTTCAGTATCTCCATTCGCATCAGGCACGGGTGCGGTCACGGTTCCACCGTTCTCGATGGTGCGTGTGAGCCCATCAACGAAGGCATCGGGCAACGGAGCAGCTGCGACGACCTCCCTGTAGGTGCCGCCCGTTGCCTGCGCCAGTTTTTCAACGGGTTGTAGCAAGGGCGTCTGGCCTTCCCGCTCCGCATAGCCGAGACCAATAATGGTCACGCCAGCTTCATTGGCGGCGGCAGCGGTTTCTTCGAGCGAGTAGGCTGTGTCTTCGGCGTCGCCATCGGACATTAGAACCAAGACTTTGCGATCAGCTTCTGTCGCGCCTAGAAGCCGGATGGCTTCCAGCGTGTTTGAGTAGAATTCAGTGGCAGCGCCGTCGGCAGCGATGGCATCCAGTCGGGCGTCACGGTTGGAGTGCACTGAAGCGATGGGAAGAACGCTGCTGAGATTGCTGGCAAAAGTCGCAACCCCGATTTTCCGTCGCTCGCCGGCCAACGCCATCTGGCCTTTCACAAAATCCACATTGGCCCGCACCGTGCGCTCCCGCGCCGGGTTTGAAGTGTCGATCAGGTACAGCCACGCGCTGGTACGCTCGGCAGCAGCAAAACTGCGAAACACTGCGGCACCCAACGTCTCACCATTGGCTAGCATTTCGACGGATTCTGCCAACACCGGTTCGGTGACGCGAAAATCGCAGGCAACGATCCGCGGTATAGCATCATTGTCGGGCGTACACTGGGTTTCAAGCTCCTGTGCCCACGCCGTTGCATTTGGAAGTGTAGTACCAAAACTGGCTAGCAGTGCGAAGGCCGCCGCCATTTGCAACAAAGTGCGGAAAGTCCAAGGCGTGCGTGTCATGACTGGTGGTTCCTCAAAATCATCTTTTTCAATTGGCGGTGTACTGGCCGTCTTCGCTGATGCGGAGCACCCATGTGCTGGTGGTCGCCACCCCAAAACTGTTCGTGCTGCCCGCCAAAACAACCGAGTCGTCGGGCAGGATGGCCATACTTCTTATGGTTTCCCAGCCTTCGCCGCCTACCACACGCTCCCAGATGAGGCGCTCAAGCGATGCATCATATTTCCGTAGCCAGCCATCGGTTTTGCCGGCTCCCCGTGACGACGTATAGCCCGAAACATAAACGCTGTTGTCAGGAGCGACTGCGACGGCGGTCAGATAGTCGTCGCCGTCGTCCATGATGGCGTTTGGTGGCGACTTCCCGTTGGGCAGGATCCGCATAATCATGGCATCAACTCCATCAGCGCTGAAGCTGTAGGTTTCGCCGACGGCATAAACCGTGCTGTCGACGCCGATTGCCACGTCCAGCAAGCGGTCCGATCTTGGGCCGCCCGCCCTGCGTTCCAACAGCGTTTCGCCGTTTTCGTCTTGTGTGGTGACCCAGAACTTGTCGTCACTTTCACCAGCCAATGCCAAGCGGCCCTGCGTTGCATCTGCAACGGCGAAAAAGCGGTCATCAGTGTCTCCGCCGGCGTGGCGTTCCCAGATCATATCGCCCTGTTTGTCCACCGCGACGATCCATCCATCTGTTCCGCCCGCAGGTCCGTCTGCATCGTAGCCGACGCCAATAACGCTACCATCGTTCTGCGCCATAACTGCGTAAATGCCCGAGCCACGCGCATTGCCGAGGGCCCGGCGCCAACGTATTTCGCCGTCGGCAGCCATATTGATCATGAACCCGCGGTCGCTTGCAGGAGCCCCTTCCCGCGAGACGCCTGCCACCACCATGGATCCGTCATCCAAAATGATAATGTCATGAACGACCTGGTTGCCGCGCCCGCCGAACTGGCGCTTCCAACGTTCGCGGCCGGCCATTGAGTAGGCCCGTACAATGCCGTCCATCCCGTTGCCATCATCCCCGGTCACCGTACCGGCGGCCACAATCGTTTCGCCACTTACCGCCAGTGCGTTGGCTTGTTCATCAGCTGCCGATCCTGCCACTCGGCTCCACGGTTGTGCGTAGTTTCTGAGAATGGTTCTGGCTTGTGGTGCTTGAGGCGCATCTTCATTATCTGACAGAAACGCGCGGTAACCGGCTTGCGTGTCTTGTGTCACCGCTTGCTGCCAGCGTTCGTCCAAACTCGCAATCTGTTGCTGTTGCTGGAAATAGACAAAGGCCCCTGCCCCGGCCGCAATCATCATTGCCGCCGCCACCAGCGGCATGGCGCGCCGCTTCTTCCCTACATCAGAAGATGATGTCCTGGATCTTGGTGAGGACGACCCGGCGGCCACCGGGCGCGAGTTTGGCTTCTCGAGACGTGTTGCTTCCACTGGAGCGACGGTCTGCCCAATTAGGTCGCCACGCCACTCTGCCAGCGATTGCGGGCGCATCTTGACCTGCGGCGCGAGACCGGCCTCGACTGCTGCGACGAAGCCTGGTGTGTAGGTACCAGCAGGCACAACATCGGAAATGGCAACCATGGGGTCGGCTTCGCCATTGTTGATGGCGTCTAGCCGGGCCATCGCATCGACCGGGCGCTTGCCTGTCATGGCGCGATAAATGACGGCCGCAAAGGCGTACACGTCGGTCCATGGCCCTTGCCGCCCCTCGGCGTAATATTGTTCGGGAGCCGAGTAGCCGTCCTTTACCACCAGGTTCATTGACCTGCTGTGTTGGGTGACAGTTTGCCGGGCTGCCCCAAAATCGAGCAGCACGGCCTCCCCGGTTGTTCTGATGAAAATATTGTCAGGGGCGACGTCGCGGTGAACGATTTGATGTTCGTGGACCGCCTGCAATGCGTCCACCATAGGGCCCATAACCTGCTTGATTTCATATTCAGTGGGAATGCGCCCAAGGCCTTCCAGCCACTCGTGCAGCGACACGCCGTCCACAAATTCCAGCACCATGTAGGCGGAATTGTTTTCCTCCCGCAGGATTTGAAGCACAGCTACGATGCCGGGGTGCCGGAAGCGCGCCAGGGTGGTCGCTTCGTCTACGAATTTGCCAAGGGCCCAATCGAAATCCACTTTCTCGCGCGTGCCGGTGGGAACGATAGATGTTCCATCACGCGAGACAAAGTCGCGGGGGAAACATTCCTTTATGGCAACCTTGCGATTCAGCTCTGTGTCATGGGCAAGATAGGTAATGCCAAAGCCACCCTGCCCCAGAACGCGCTCAATCCTGTAATGGGCAAGCATGGTGCCTGCCGTCAGTGCGTGCTTGCCAGCCATAAGGTTGTTGACCGCCCCAGAAGTTACCCGAATTGAACCTACGTCTTACGCGACTTTGAAATCAAGCTGTTCGTCTGTCGCGTTTGGCAATAAACTTAACTGATACTGTTCCGGCAAAGCCTCAATTCTTCTTTCGAGGGCGTTGCACTGCGCGTGGCGGGGTTGCAGTATTGATTTAATCACGCGGGCAAAATGGGGGTCGGCGGTTTGCTACAATTCGTCGTCGATCAAAGCCGACGCTTGCCTGCGATTGCCTGGTTCGCCGCTTGCGTCGTGCTGTGCGCAATCTTGATAGCTTCGATAGTCTTATTTCGTCAGGGTGCGGCTTCCGAGGCAGGCGTGTTCCGCATTCTCACCAATTCGGGCAGCGGTACCGGTTTCATGGTGTCGGCTCCCGGGTATGTTGTGACGAACTACCACGTGGTGGATGGGGCCGGCGAAATATCGATCGCTTATCTGGATGGGGAGCAGGTGGAGCAAGCACCTGCGGACATAGTCTGGTTCAGCACAGACAAGGATCTGGCCATCCTGCAGGCCATCGGCCAACTTCCTGGCAGCGCGGTCCGACTGGCTAACATTGGGGCTGATGGCGTTAGCAAGACAACACAAGTAGCTGCCATAGGGTTTCCGGGCATTGCCGATGACATAGCGAGCGAGTTGCGCATGGGCATCGGCAGCCGCTCCGATGTCAGACGTTCCTTTCTCGACCCGACGGTAACCACCGGCACGGTTCAGCGCATGGTGCCCACAGTCCAGCGCCTGACGATACAGCACAGCGCCAATATAAATCCCGGAAATTCCGGGGGGCCATTGCTGGACGCATGCGGCCGCGTGATAGGCGTTAACACGATCGGCTCTACTTCATTTGTGTCGGCCGGCGACTTGCGGCGGGCCCTAAGGCGGGGCGGGTTACGCGTGCGGGACGCAGGTGATCTTGAGTTTGCAGTTCACATCCGCGAAGTCATTTCGGGCCTTAACGAAAGAAATATTCCCTACAGGTCCCGAGGCGGACAGTGCTGGGGCGGCTACGACATGGCCGAGTTGAGCGGCATCGGCGCTATCGGTATCGTGGCCGCACTGGCCGGGCTAATGGGTGGTGCCGCTCGTCGACATTCGCCAGGCGCTAATGCATTTCCGGCGTCTCCGATAGTACCGTCCACTCCTCCGGTCTTTCCCGATATCGACGCCTCGTTTGATTTACCAGTTCCCTTTCCAACGCCTGACGCGATTGCATTTCATCTAGTTGTTCAAGGGGCTTCCGATACCGGTGACGGACCAGCGCGGTTTGACGCGCCTGCGGCAACAGCTCATAGCGCTACGGGAATTGTATTGGGGCGGCAGGCCGGGGAGGCCGATTTTGAAATCGCCGACGAGTCAGTATCGCGGCGTCATGCGGTCATACGGGCCAATGGCGATGGCTTCGTCGTCCATGATCTTGGGTCTACCAACGGAACGAAGGCTGATGGGCAGACGGTCAGTCAAAATCGTGGGCGTGAGCTGATCGATGGCAGCGTAATCGAGCTCGGCGCAGCACAGATAGTCTTTCAGAACTCAAAATTAGCCTCAATCGACGCGACCGGTGCAACCTCACTTGTCCCTGTAGCTTCAGCCGTCGCTTCTCGGCTGATCATCTCTGGCTTTGACGCGAGCGGCCGAACCATCCGGCACGAATTGCTGGCGGAGGTGCCTTCCACCGTTGATCGTCCGTTTACGCCGGTGGGAAGGCTTGGTCGAGGGCCGGATAATGAGGTCGTGATCAATGATGACGGCGTGTCGCGCCAGCATGCCCAAATTGGGCTCACCCCCGAAGGCAGTTGGGCTGTGCAGGATTTGGGATCATCCAACGGTACTCGCCTCGCCGGAGCGCCAGTCGGTAACGCGCCTGTCACGTTCAAAAAGACAACCCAGCTCAAGCTGGGCTCCACCGAACTCACCCTATCAATATCGCAATGACCGGAAACATATCTATGACGTGCACAATCAAGACCCGTTCCCGAAATGCCCTGGCCGTATGCGCAGCGCTCAGTCTGACCACAGCCCTGCCGCTGCCCGCTGACCTGCCGATGCCCTCAATGGTGCAGCAGGCCCATGCTTTTGGACACAAGAAGGCGGCGCGCGCCATTCGCAAAGACTTCAAAAAGGCACGGCGGAAGGTGGGTCGCGATCTCAACAAGGCCCGAAAGCAGATCGCCAAGGATCTGGGCAGCGACGGCGGAAAACTCATCGTTGGTATCGGTGCCGGCCTGTTGGTGGGCATTGCAACTGATTCTGCTGCTGCTGGCATTCTCACCGGTGTTATTCTTTCGGGTACACCTGAAGTGTTTCAAAAGCAGCTGTACGATGCCCACGGACGGGACATGGAATGGTCCAGCAGCTTCAACTCGAACAAGCAGCGCATCATCGTTCCTCCGGGCAGAAAGGTCTCGAGCGCGCAGCGCAGGGCAGTCAATGCTGTTGCCAAGAAGAATGCCAAGGAAGTGCAAACCGCTCTCAAGGAACTGGGCCTCTACAAGCTTGCCATCGACGGCGACTTTGGTCCAGGCAGCCGTGCCGGGGTCAAGGAGTTTCAGCGTACCCTGGGTGCACCGGAAACTGGGGCCCTGACCGCCGAGCAACGTTACCGTCTCTTCTTGCAGGCGGAGCAATCGGGATATGTGCGCCAAGCCTCGCTGAGCAACGATTTTGGCGAGCCAGTCTTCATTAGGCGGCCTGCGGTCATCGCTCCTAAGGACACCGTTGATGCTGATTCTCAGCCAGCGGTGTCGGTGCCGACGATAGCTGAATATCGGCTTGCAAAATTGCGGTTCGACAAACTGACATCTGACTATCTCCAAACCGGCGCGATCAGCGCTGTGACTGCCGCACAAATGCAGCCGGATGGCACGGTGGTGATCGATGTACTGGACGCATCAGGCGCCAAACAAACGCTCACGGGCAAAGTATCGGCCATCTATGCTGAGCCCCACGCACTGGCTGCTGAATGGGCCCGCATCTATTTCCGCGGCGCAGATGGAGAATCGTCGACCGTCCTGAACACGCGCGATGATTTTGCGTCCTCCGACCTAGCCGATGAGTGGATGGCGCAGGTCAATGGCGCTGTGACCTTGCTGGCAAAGCTAACGGGCGAAACAGTACCGGAACCTGAAACTCGGATCGCTACGGTTGAGCCCCCCAAAGAGGAAGAAGCACCTGTGGCTGCAGTGCAGCCGCCCGATGATGCGACTTCACCCGAAGGAGAGAACACCGAAATCGCTCAGGCCGAAATGCCGGAGAAGGCTGCGGATGTCCCTGAGCAGGTTGCAACCGCCGACCCCGACACATTGGAAGCTGGGCAGGACGGTAAGATTGATCTGACGGGTGTTGCCGACGCACAGCCCACGTTGGAAGTGGCGGCAATCGAACCGATTGATCAACCGGCAGACGCAGATGGGAAAATCAAGATCCGCGAAGTCGCCGCCACCCCGATCACGCCTGCTCCAAACACGCCCGCTAAGACACCTATTGTTGAAGAGGTTACGCCGGTGGCACTGGTCACCCCGTCGGTGGTGCCGACGATTACCGGTTTCGATGCGGAGCCTGAGAAATGTCGTCAGGAGATCTACTTTTCCTACAGTTTCCCTGAAGGTCACGAAAACGTACCGATCTTCAACCTCACCCCTCCCCCCGAGACATTTGAAATGTCCAATGGAGACGGGTCGGCCTACATTAACGGCCGCTGTATTCTAGGAGAATATTCCTATTCTTACGTTGCAGTGCAGAAGGGTGACAAGCCTGAAGAATGGAGCGAGCAGAAACATGAAGGCAGCTTCATGCTGGCCAGCAATGCCGAGCAGTGCAACGTGAACCTGAACACGCCGGACGGCTCAGCACAGCTCGACTGCTTCTGATTTCATGAATCAGATGCCTAACACACAAGGTGGACGGGGCGGCAGGAGTGGTCGGGGCCGCCCTGGCGTTCCGACTGCATCGACGGCTGGTGGGAACAAGCCCAAGGCGCGTCAGATACCATCAGGGTCTTTGCTGTTGGATAATACCCGACGCGACTTCGACCGTCTAATGCAACAATTGTTCAACAATCCGCTTCAGTCCGGCTTTGCCATAGTCGCATTCGTCAGTTCGATCCTCTCCGTTGTGGGCTGGACCTTCTCTGGCGGGTTCGCAGGACCGAGCGTCACGTTCAACCAGAACGGGATTTCAGTCAGCAGCGGCTTGTTAAGCAGCTTGCCCATGCGGTTGATGGCCTACTTGGCCATCGTGGTAACGATCGCCTGGTGGGTTTCCGCCATCAGTATCTATCTGACCGGACGGCGAGACCCGGCTTCGCGCATCGCCAGCCACATCTTGGTCGTTCTGGCTGCGCTCCTTCTCGCCGCTGCGGTGGAATGGATCTTCGCCGTCGACTTGCGCCAGGTGAGCATGGTGATCATGTTCTTTATCGGAGCCGGCGTCGTGCTGGCCGTCTTGTTGGCCAAGTTCAATTTTGAGCAGACGAGGGATCCCGATACGGGGCTCATTCTGGCACGGGCGGAAATTCTCACCACATTCACCGTCGCATCTGTGATCTTCGTGTTCATACCTCGGTTTGCGGGGGTCGTTTGATGGAGCAGGATCGCGA
>JBCDIB010000011.1:0-19642 GCA_038749385.1 Pseudomonadota bacterium
GACCGCTTTGTTGTCGGTCGTGGCATTTCAAGCACTCGATTGCTACCAGGTGCAGACAATGCGGGGCATTGTGCGCCACGCCAGTCGTATCATCGCCGGATGGGCCGCTGTGTTTGCAGCCATGGCCACCCTCGCCTTTCTCACAAAGCTGGGCGACAGCTTTAGCCGCGTCTGGTTTGGTACTTTCTTCATTCTTGGTCTCGTGCTTTTGGCCGTCATGCGCACAGCCATCGCGGTGCGCATCAATGGCTGGGCACAATCGGGCAAGCTTGAGCGCCGTGCCGTCATTGTCGGCGGCGGCAAGGGTGCCGACGACCTGATCAAACAGCTTGAAGCCCAGGGCCAAAACGATGTGCGCATCGTCGGCATTTTCGATGATCGCGACGATTCCCGCGCACCTGTCTCAGCCAAAGGCTTTGAAAAGCTGGGAACCGTGGCTGAACTGGTGGAGTTTGGCCGCAAGACGCGCATCGACATGCTCATTGTCACCCTGCCAGTCTCCGCTGAAAAGCGCGTGCTACAGCTTCTCAAACAGCTGTGGGTGCTGCCGGTTGATATCCGTCTCGCCGCTCACACCAACAAGCTGCGCTTTCGGCCCCGCTCTTACTCATGGGTTGGCCAGACGCCCATGCTGGACCTGTTTGACAAGCCGATTGCAGACATCGACTCCCTGACAAAGCGCACGTCCGACATAGTGTTGAGCCTGTTCTTCATCGTGCTTTTGTCGCCGCTGATGCTGGCGACCGCCATCGCTATCCGCCTTGAAAGCAAGGGCCCGGTGATCTTCCGCCAGAAGCGCCATGGCTTCAATAATGAGGAAGTCGAGGTGCTGAAGTTCCGCTCCATGTATCATGAAATGGCGGATCCTGATGCCAAGGTTTACGTGACAAAAAACGACCCGCGCGTGACCAAAGTTGGCCGGTTCATCCGCAAGACCTCCATCGACGAGTTGCCGCAATTCTTCAACGTGTTGAAGGGCAATCTGAGTCTGGTCGGCCCGCGCCCCCATGCTGTGACCGCCCACATGCACGACACACCCTATGCCAGCGTGGTGGACGGCTATTTTGCCCGCCACAAGGTAAAGCCCGGCGTGACGGGTTGGGCTCAGGTGAATGGATTGCGCGGTGAAATCGACCGCAAAGAAAAGATCCAGGCCCGCGTGGACCATGACCTCTATTACATCGAGAACTGGTCGCTGCCGCTCGATCTGTACATCATCGCTATTACGCCGTGGAAGCTGATTTTTGACCGCGAGAATGCGTATTGAGCGACGTTACCCATAGCGCAAATTATACCTCCGCCGGCACCGCTGGCGGGGGTTTTGCGCTTGATGGTGCCACAAGGCGCCTGCTGGGAGATATGGGCCTGTTCGTGGCCGCCATGTCGGGCGGCTTCGTCATATTTGAACCAGCCCCTTACGAGCTGATCATGGTTGGCCTGATGGGCCTTTTCTTTTTGGCCGGCCTTAAGGTCACGCGCACGTCCCTGCCCCTGTTGCTGCTCATGACGCTGTTTTCGCTTGGTGGGGTCATGGGCATGTTCCAGCTTGCCAATCCGGCCAGCTCCTACGTCTACATCGCGGTGACGTTCTTCCTGGGCCTCACCGCATGGTTTTTTGCGCTGGTCGTTGCGGCGGACCCTTACCGGCTGCGCATAATCATGCTGGGCACGATAGTCGGAGCATTGATCACCGCCTTTCTGGGAATTGCAGGCTATTTCAATGCCATTCCCGGCGCAGACATGTTTTTGCGCTACGGCCGGGCCAAGGGCGCATTTCAAGATCCCAATGTCTTGGCCCCATTCCTCATTTTGCCCACAGCGTGGCTTTGGCACGGCATACTTACGCGCTCCGCGAGCATGTCAGTCCTGCGCGCAGCGGGGCTGGGCGTGCTGCTGCTGGCGATCCTGCTGGCATTCTCCCGCGGCGGTTGGGGGCTGCTGATCTTTTCGCTGGGGGGGATTTACGTTCTGGCGTTTCTTCACAACCGCGCGCCTGCGTTCCGAATGAAGCTGCTGGCGATCGCGGGGTTGGCAACAGTCGGCTTGGTGCTCGCCATGGCTATTGCATTGCAAATACCGGCCATCGGAGACCTGTTCTCATCCCGGGCGCAGTTGGTGCAGGAATATGATGGCGGCAATCTCGGCCGCTTCCAAAGGCACTGGCTGGGCTTCATGCTGGCCGTGGAGCATCCGTTTGGCATTGGGCGGTCGGAATTTGCCAAGCTGTACACTGAAGACCCTCACAACATATGGCTGAAATGTTTGATGGTTTATGGTTGGCTCGGGTTCGTTAGCTTTGTCGCTATCACAGGTTTGACCATTAAGCGCGGCTTTGCGCTGCTGTTTCTGGACAGGCCGTGGACGCCTTATCTGCAGGTTTGCTGGGTCGTTTTCATCGGCCACATTATCATGGCATGGGTGATCGATATCGACCATTGGCGCCACGTGTTCATGTTGTTCGGCCTGCTTTGGGGCATGTTTGCGCTGGAGGCAAGCCATCGCAGCGATCGCGCCTTGTAAAGACGAAACACGCCTCCCCTTTTCAATTGACGTGTGCGCCGCGATAGCTATGTTCCGCCCTGTTCGGGGTATAGCGCAGCCTGGTAGCGCGTCCGTCTGGGGGACGGGAGGTCGTAGGTTCGAATCCTGCTACCCCGACCAGCGGCCCGCCTTTGGCGGGCAAAACAGTCCAAGTGGACTGTTTTAGCTGGTCGCTTTGCAAACGTAGTTTGTTGACCGGCGTGCCGCCAAGGTCCGATGGAACCTCACCGCTCCAACCAACTTAGCGTGCCTGATCCAATATCCGTTTGCATTCCAGCAGTTCAAACAATGTGTCCTGAAGGCTCTTGCGCTCTTCGGCAGTCAGGCCGTGGAGAGGCAATGCATCTCCCGCTCCACCGGTGACGAGGGCCTTTGCGCGGCCCATCAGACCCTTTTGGTCAGATCCACCTTCAGCGCGGATACCCTCAGGAAGCTGTTCGCCGTCGGGCACGACCGCTTCGACCGTTTGCTCAGCGCCGGCAGCGCCGTTGGTCTGCCGTTCAGCCAGTAATTCCGCCGGGTTTCCACCGCGGCCCACCGCTTGCACGAAACCATTGCCATGTTCTTTGAAAAGGCGCTGGACGGCTTTGATCGTATAGCCTTCGGAATACAGCAGGTGCTTGATACCGGACAGGAGCGTCAGATCATCGGGTCGATAATATCGGCGACCGCCCCCACGTTTGAGCGGCTTGATCTGGTGAAAGCGCGTTTCCCAAAACCGGAGCACATGTTGGGGCAGGTCAAGTTCCTGCGCCGCTTCGGAAATGGTGCGAAAGGCGTCGGCGGTCTTCGTCATGCGGCGAATTCAAGCTCCCTGCAGAACTTTGGTTCCGTTCTGTCCTAGACATAGCCGCGGATGGGCGCCCTAGCCAGCGTTCTTCTTGTTTCCGTCCAGCACTTTCTGCTTGAGCACGTTGGAGGGTTTGAACACGGCCACCTGGCGCGGAAGAATGGGCACCTCTTCCTTGGTTTTTGGATTGCGGCCTATGCGTTCGGACTTCTGGCGCACCAAGAAAGAGCCGAAGGAAGAGAGCTTCACGTCTTCGCCTCGGACGATGGCATCGCAGATCTCTTCGATCACCATCTCAACGAGCTCGCTCGATTCGAGTTTGGAAAGACCTACACGTTCGTAGATCGCCTCGCTTAAATCTGCTCGGGTCAGAGTGCCGCCCATGATCCCCCCAAAAAGCCTGATGTCGAAGCGGGTATCCTAAGCCAACGAGCCGCATACACAATGAGAAAATGTGAAGAGCGGTCGAAAGACCTCAAACTCTTGGTCGGTTTTATGGCCCGCAAGCAGCACCGGGCGTGCGGTATCTCACCACCGCATAAGCACGGAACCCCATGTGAAACCGCCACCCATGGCTTCAAACAAAATAAGATCGCCGCGCTTGATGCGACCGTCATTCAAAGCGGCGCATAGTGCCAAAGGCACTGATGCAGCCGACGTATTGCCGTGCTGATCGACCGTGATCACCACTTTCTCAGGGGCGATTTTCAACTTTTGGGCTGACGCATCGATGATACGTTTGTTGGCCTGATGGGGCACAAACCAGTCAATGTCGTCCGATGTATATCCGGTGGCCTCATAGGCCGCTTCGATCACATCGGAAATCATCCCTACAGCATGTTTGAACACATCCCGGCCCTGCATGCGCAGATGGCCCACCGTGCCCGTGCTGGACGGCCCACCATCAACATATAGCTTATCCTTGTGGGCGCCGTTCGAGCGCAGATGGCAGGTAAGTATACCCTGATCGTCCACCGTGCCGGGCTGCGCCTGGGCTTCCAGCACCACAGCGCCCGCGCCATCGCCGAAGAGCACGCAAGTGGTGCGGTCTTCCCAGTCAAGAATACGCGAAAACGTTTCCGCGCCGATGACGAGAATGCGCTTTGCCATGCCCGCCTGAATGTGACTGTTGGCCGACGTCAACGCGTACACAAAGCCCGAACATACAGCTTGCAGGTCGTACGCAAAGCCGTGTGTCATGCCGAGGCGATGCTGAATACTGACGGCGGTGGCCGGGAATGTGTTGTCCGGCGTCGAAGTTGCCAAAATGATCATGTCGATGGTGTCGATGGTAACCCCGGCATTGTCGAGCGCAGCGCGGGCTGCGGCCTCCCCCAGATCGGCAGTGGTCTGGCCTTCAGCCGCTACGTAGCGCTGGCGGATACCGGTGCGCTGCACGATCCACTCATCGGACGTGTCGACACGTTTTTCCAGATCGGCATTTGTGACAACGTTTTCTGGCAGGGCGCGGCCTGCCCCAAGAGCTATGGCTCGAATTGCGGTCACTGAACTGCCTCGTCTGTAGATGCGTCTTCATCGAGCATGCCCGCTATGCGGGCCACATTGCGTTGTATTCTGCCGTTCAGATCATTGGCTGCCATGTCGGCGCCGATCTCAATGGCATGGGCAAAACCTGTGCCGTCTGTTCCGCCATGGCTTTTGATCACGATCCCATTGAGTCCGAGGAATACGCCGCCATTGGACCGGCGCGGGTCCAGCTTCTGGCGCAAGTGGGAAAATGCGCCGCGGGCAAACACGGCTCCGATCTTGGACATAAAACTCGAGCGCATGGCTTCGCTTAGGGTCTGGCCAATTTGCCGGGCCGTGCCTTCAGCTGTCTTGAGGGCAATATTGCCGGCGAAACCTTCTGTCACCACCACATCGGTGGTGCCTTTACCGATATCGTCGCCTTCAACAAAGCCATGATATTGCAGGTTTGGCAGGTCCCAGGCGCGCATCAGGCGCGCGCCCTCCTGCACATTGTCCTGACCCTTCACTTCCTCTTCGCCAATGTTCAACAAGCCCACGGTGGGCTTTCGAACCGGCAGAAGCGCCCGGGCCATCGCAGCACCCAGCACACCCATGGTGGCCAGCTGTTCTCCATTTGCTCCGACGTTGGCACCCACATCCAGCACAACGCTTTCCCCGCGCAAGGTCGGCCAGATGCAGGCGATTACGGGACGGTCCACACCCTCCATCATGCGCAGGCAGAATTTGGACATGGCCATAAGCGCGCCGGTGTTGCCCGCCGACACGGCAAAATGTGCATCGCCATCTTTGACCGACTGCACCGCCTTCCACATGGAAGACTTGTAGCGTCCCTTTCGCAGGGCTTGGCTCGGCTTGTCTTCCATGGAAACCGCCACATCAGCATGTTCGACAGTTGTGACCGCCTCCAGCTCACTGTGTGATCGCAACTCTGCCTTGATGGCGGGGCCATCACCGTGAAGAATGAAACTGAGTTCAGGGTGGTATTTCAGCGCCCGGGCGCAGCCATCTATTATTGTGGCGATGCCGCGGTCATTGCCCATGGCGTCCACCGATACGGTGATCTTGCTGCTCATGTCCGCTTTCTCTGCACTTTGGGCGCGGCGACTGGCCATTCAGTGCCCCTTCGAACCGGAGCCGGAAGATAGGCGATTGCGCCGCCAACACAACCGCTCAACGCTTAGCCCTTGCTGTCATCATCTGATTTTGAAGTTTGCAAGGCCGCCAGTGCCGCAAATGGCGACGGCGCCTTGTCTGAATCGGCATCGGCTTGTGTCTGGGTTGTGAACTCGACGTGGGCCGGCGCATGCTCGGCTCGCGGAAACGGGTCCAGCTCCAGCGAAAACAGCTCCAGCGCCACTGCTCCTAGATCAATGGTGGTGCCGACGAAAGTTTCTGGAGGATCGGCATCCTCCACATCGAGAACCAGCTCACCGTCCGCATCGGTGCAGGGCTTGGTGAGGCGCGATCCATCCGGTACAAATGTCAGATCAAGTGGCAGGTTTACGACCTGCAAGACTGGCTCTTCGGTCACCACACAGGCGGCTTGAACCTTTGCATCCAGCTTGCCTTCAAACCGCGCTCCCTTCGAGCGCCAGCGAAACAAGCTGCCATTGATCGTCATCTTTTCAACTGCGAGCAGGCCATATTGTTCTGCAACAATCGCCTTCTGCGTCTCGGTCGCGTCAACCTTCACCGGGAATCCGGACTTGGGCAGTGTGGACACATCAACCGAAACTGGGAACGCATTCCGGTCGGCAGTATCAAGGCCATGATTGCTCATGCGGTCGCCTCAAGTGCGGGAAACGATATTATACCGCGGCTGATTTCATCGTCGGTAACGGTGGCCAAATGCCTGTCGGCTGCGATCATGTAGCGGGCAATGGTATCGGCCTTGATGCCGCCTTCCATTTCGCCCTCTTTCATATTTCGAGCCAGCGCCTCGGCCAGTTCATCTGCCGCGCCATTGTTCACCGGTTCAGCGTAAACCTGCACTTGCCCATAAAAGGAATTGGCCATTTTTTTCAGACGTTTGGGTACCGTCAGATCTCCAATACCGACCTCTCGAAGAGATGCATCCAGATCGTTAAAGAAGTTGTCAAACACCTCTTGGCCCAGCCCCTTGAGCGCCTCACTGTTGCGGATGCGGTGATTGAACAGAAAAACGTGCAGAACCAGCATATCGAAGCGGCCGGTCATGGTGTCCGGCACACCAAGATCGGCGTAAAAACCCGGTTGGCGGGATGCCTCCATAAGTTCGGCATAGATGGCATCCGCCTGGGGCGCCGCACGAAAACTTCTGAACAGACCAAATACCATTTTATGCCTTTCCGAGGCGATTGGTGATGGAACAACTTGCGTTGGGTGCCACCATGCGGCGGCCACAATTGCAAGTCACAGCCGCCTGCAACCATATGTGATTGGTAATTGGGGTGTGCGGGCGTGCAAGGCAAACTTGCAAGCCCCAAAGCGACCACTTATCAATGACTTTCATTATCCGGCCCGCCTCCCCATGCGGGCTTTTGGTTACCGGCCATATAGGCGGAGTGAGTAAAGATGCAAAACGCGACTTCCGAGCAAAGCAATGAGTGCAAGATGCGACGCCTTTCGGCCCGGCCGATGGCAATTGCCATCGCCATGCTCCTTTTGGCTGTGGGAGTGAGCGCCTGCAACACTGGTGAGACGTTTAATCTTGGCTACGTGCAGGACGAGCAGACAATTGCCCTTGTGGAAACCGGCGCTAGCCGAGAACAGGTTCTGCTGGCGCTGGGGACGCCTTCGCAGGTGACGACCAGCTCTGCCGACGGCGCCGAGACTTTCTATTACATCAGCCAGACCAAATCCCGCAGCCTCGCCTACCAACGGACAAGGGTGACCGATCAACGTGTGCTGGCGATATATTTTGATGAAGACCAGGCGGTCACGCGCAAAGCAAATTACGGTCTTCAGGATGGCCAAGTGTTCGACTACATCGCGCGGGTGACGCCGACTGGAGGCAAGGACCTCAACTTCATCGGCCAGGTGCTTGGCTCAGTTGGGAAAATTACATCTCGATAATCAAAAAAGGGCCGCTCAATCAGCGGCCCTTTTTGGTTTGGTATGATCAGAACAGACTAATCTTGGGCTCGCTCAATCGCGTCGACGATCATCTTGCGGGCATCGCCGGCACTGCGCCAACCGTCGGTTTTCACCCACTTTCCGGGCTCAAGATCTTTGTAGTGGCGGAAGAAGTGCTCAATCTGCTCCAGCGTGATGGCCGGAAGATCGGTATATTCCATAACCTTGTCATAGCGCTTGGTCAGCTCCGTCGATGGCACGGCGATGATTTTCTCATCATAGCCGGAATTGTCTTCCATCATCATCACGCCAATGGGCCGCACATTAATAACACAGCCAGGGACCAATGGCCGGGTGTTGCAAACCAGCACGTCGATAGGATCGCCATCGTCTGACAAAGTGTGCGGCACGAAACCGTAATTTCCCGGATAAGTCATTGGCGTGTACAGGAACCGATCCACGACCAGCGTGCCGGCCTCCTTATCCATCTCATATTTGATGGGCTGACCACCGACGGGGACCTCGATAATTACGTTCACGTCTTCAGGCGGGTTTTTGCCGATGGAGATGGCGTCGATGCGCATGGGGACTTCCTGTGTGCAAAATTGGGAAATTTCGTGCACTGATAGTCTGCGCAGCGTCAGCCCGCAACAGGACCTTTGGCCAGCATTTGTTCAGTTACAAAAAAGGCCGCAGATTTCTCCGCGGCCCTTCGCATTTTATGTCAGCGCCGATTAGTGCGCCATCACCGCCAGCAGCAGCAGCGCCACAATGTTGGTGATCTTGATCATCGGATTCACGGCCGGGCCCGCAGTATCCTTGTAGGGATCACCCACGGTGTCGCCGGTCACGGAAGCCTTGTGGGCCTCTCCGCCCTTTTCGTGGCGAACACCATCCTTGTCGACGAAGCCGTCCTCAAAGCTCTTCTTGGCATTGTCCCATGCGCCGCCGCCAGCGGTCATGGACACAGCTACGAAAAAGCCCGTGACGATCACCCCCAGAAGCATCGCACCCAATGCGGCAAAGGCATTGGCAGGCGACGAAATGAGGTAAACCGCAAAGAACACGAAGATGGGCGATAGCACCGGCAGCAGCGATGGCACGATCATCTCGCGGATTGCGGCTTTGGTCAGCATATCCACCGCGCGGGCATAGTCCGGCTTGGATGTACCGGCCATGATGCCGGAATCAGCTTTGAACTGACGGCGTACCTCTTCGACGATGTCACCCGCTGCGCGTCCAACGGCTGTCATGGACATGCCGCCAAACAGATATGGCAACAGGCCGCCGAACAGAAGGCCGGCCACGACATATGGGTTGGACAGGTTGAAGAGCGTGTCTGCCTCAATGCCAAAGAAGATCGAGTCCGCTGTCGCGTTGGAGGCGAAGAACTTCAAATCTTCTGTGTAGGCAGCGAACAGCACCAGTGCGCCAAGGCCCGCAGACCCGATGGCGTAGCCCTTGGTCACGGCCTTGGTGGTGTTGCCCACCGCGTCCAGCGCGTCGGTTGTCGAACGCACTTCGTCCGGCAAACCGGACATTTCGGCGATGCCGCCGGCATTGTCCGTCACGGGGCCAAACGCATCGAGCGCCACCACGAAACCAGCCAGGGCCAACATGGCCGCCACGGCAATCGCAATGCCGAAAAGTCCCGCCACCGAATAGGTGAGAATGATGCCAAGGATGATGATGATGGCTGGCAAGGCAGTCGCCTCAAGAGAGACGGCAAGGCCCTGAATGACGTTTGTACCATGACCGGTGACCGACGCCTGGCTGATGGACCGCACGGGACGGTAGTCGACGCCCGTATAATATTCCGTCACCCAGATGATAAGGCCGGTGATGACCAGGCCAATCAGCATGCACCAGTAAAGCGAAGCGCCCGTGAAGGTGGTGCCGGTTGTGGTTGTGAACTCTGTGCCCCACCCGACAAGCACGGAAATAAGCCCACCCAACGCAACCGCCGAGATAATTGCGGTTGCGATGAACCCTTTGTAGAGCGCACCCATGATGGAATTGTTCGCACCCAGCTTCACGAAGAAGGTGCCAATGATGGACGTCACCACGCACACGCCACCGATTGCGAGCGGCAAGAGCATGAGTGTCGTGGCCATTTCGCCGGTGAAGAAGATTGAAGCCAGCACCATGGTGGCAACCACTGTCACGGCATAGGTCTCAAACAGGTCAGCCGCCATGCCTGCGCAATCGCCGACATTGTCTCCCACATTGTCCGCAATGGTGGCTGGGTTGCGGGGATCATCCTCCGGGATGCCGGCTTCAACCTTGCCCACGAGATCGCCGCCCACGTCCGCACCTTTGGTGAAAATGCCCCCGCCGAGACGGGCAAAAATGGAAATAAGTGAAGCCCCAAAGCCCAAAGCCACCAGACCGTCGATCACCGTGCGTGATGTGTTCTCATAGCCAGCGCCCAACAGGATGGCGTAGTAGACCGCGACGCCCAGAAGGGCGAGACCGGCGACGAGCATGCCGGTGATAGCACCGGATTTAAACGCAATGTCGAGGCCAGCACCCAGCGAGGTGGAGGCTGCCTGCGCGGTGCGCACATTGGCGCGCACGGATACAAGCATGCCGATGAAGCCAGCCAGGCCGGAGAGGACTGCGCCGATAGCAAAGCCAAAGGCGGCAACAGCGCCAAGCAGCAGCCATGCCACCACAAACACCACCGCACCGACAATGGCGATGGTCAGGTATTGCCGCGAAAGATATGCCTGAGCGCCTTGCTGAATAGCGCCTGCGATTTCCTGCATACGCTCATTGCCAGCATCGGACGACATGACCGATTGCGTGGCCCAGACCGCGTAAACAACGGACAACAAGCCCGCCGCGATCACCAGATACAAAGATAGCATTTAGTCCCCCCAAGTGCAGCCGGATGGGCTGCGGATTGATTCTCCCAGAAGCCAAGGCCTCTTCGATCAAAACTCAATCCTTTCAGTGGGAACAAATCAACCGAACGATGGGACGAAAGAATACACCGATCTAAACGCTCAGGAACAACCGGGCGGCGATCACAAAGGGTTTCAGGCTGGAACAGGTTCGGCGGGCTGTTTGGCAAGCCAGACTAGGCACCCGATGGCCATGGCAACCACAGGGAAAACGATAAGGTTCACCACGTTCCAACCAACAAGGTTCAACACAACGCCTGACAGGCCCGAGGCCAGCGCGGCAAAGCCGTACACGAGAAAATCAAATACGCCCTGCACACGCTGACGCTCCTCATGGCGATAGGTGGTGGTGACCAAAGTCGTGCCGCCGATAAAAGCAAAGTTCCACCCAATACCCAGCAGAATGAGCGCCAACCAAAATTGCCATAGCTCAATGCCTGAAAGCGCCACGACCGCGCAGGCCACCAGGATGCCAAGACCCAATGCAACGATACGCTCTTTGCCAAAACGCGCGATGAGATTGCCGGTGATGAAGCTGGGGCCAAACATGGCTATGACGTGCCATTGTATGCCCGTGGCGGCATCCGCCACCGAGAAGCCGCATGCGATCATGGCCAAGGGCGCGGCTGTCATTACGAAGCTCATCAATGAGCCTGCCGATATGGTCACCAGCGCAGCCACGATAAAGCGCGGCTGGCGAATGATCTGCGCCATGGGCCGTCCATTTGCCTCGTCCAACTCTTCGCCCTGCCCTGCGGTGGGCGCGCGCTGCAAAAACGCGAGCAGTAACATGCCGACGATTGCGATGCCGCAAATGGCCAGATAGCTGCCAGCAAAGGTGTAGGGAGCCAGCGCCTCACTGGTAAATATTACCAGTTGCGGCCCGATGATGGCAGAGCCAATGCCCCCCAGCATGACGTAGGAAATGGCCTTGGCCTTAAAGCTCTCATCGCCATAATCTGCGGCGGCAAAGCGATATTGGGCCACGAACGCATAGCTGGTCCCGACGGTGAAAACACCCAAAGCGAACAACCAGAACAGGCCGTAGACCAACGCCAACGAAGAGGCCAATCCACCAGTGAAAGCTACGCCTGCGCCCGCCATAAAACCGCGCTTGCGCCCGATGCGCCGCATCAACAGCGCGGCGGGAATAGCGCCAAGCCCGATGCCCAGGTTGAAGCCGGTCACTGGCAGGGTCGCCAGCATGTGCCCATTGCCCAGCAGGGTTTGCCCCGCCAAGCCGCCGGTAGCGATGGCGATCGGCGCAACCGGCCCCAAAATGCTGGTCGCCAGCGCAAGAACGACCACGTTGCGTTTCGCAACGGAGTGAACGTTTGTCTGTGCGTCGGCGGTAAGCGTCATTAAATCTCCGTCCGGACCATCAGATTCGATGCGTGTGTCCTGTACCAGCAAGCTGAACCGAATTGCCCGCCCCGTCTATCAACAAAACTTCACCCAAACCTTCAAGATCGCTGACGTGACCGATCCGCGTGAGCCGGAACGGTAGGCCCTGGGCCTTTTCGGCAATGTGCCTCTGCGCCTTGGGGTCGGCGGTGAAGAGAATTTCATAATCGTCACCACCGAACATAACGGGGTGCAAGCCGGATGAAAGCTCCAACGCTTGATCCAGCTGTCCAATTGCTTGGCGGGCAGCATCACTTACGGGTATGTCCGCTGCCAATATTTGCGCTTGTAGCTTCGAGGCCTTGCACAATTTGCCCAGATCCGTGAGCAGGCCGTCGGACACATCCATGGAAGCGTTGGCGTAGGCGTTGAGAATTTCCGCCAACTCAAAACGTGGCTCCGGCAGCCGGTAGCGGCGTTGAAGATGCTCTGCGCCCTGGCCTTCCATGGCCAGAGTGCCATCGTAAAGTTTCAGCCCTAAGGCAGCGTCTCCGATGGTGCCGCTGACCCAGATATCGTCATTGGGCAGCGCGTCGCGGCGTGCATGATATATCGCGTCTATTTCACCAATGGCAGTGATTGCAACAATCAACTGGTTGGCCCTCGTGGTGTCGCCACCCAAAAGCGTAATGTCGAACTGCGTTTGGTCTGCCGCCAATCCGGCTGCAAAAGCCGTCAGCCACGCGTCGTCGATGGATGCTGGCAGATGAAGCGACAGCGTGTAGCCAATGGGCCTAGCGGCTTTCCCCGCCAGGTCCGAGAGATTGGTGCGAAGCGCTTTTTGCGCGATCTCGCCAGCAGGCTCATCGCCAAAAAAGTGCACGCCAGCGACGATGGAATCAGCTGTCACGACCAACCGCTTGCCGGGGCGCGATGTAATGGTGGCCGCATCATCTTGCAGCGAAAAGGTCTCTACAGTCGCGCCACTTTTTGCCAGCGGAACGAAGTGTTTTGCGATGATTTCGAACTCGTCCAGCCCGTCTGCCGCCCGCTCGGACATAGTTAGCTGGCGCTATCGGCGACTTCGTTCAGCGTTTCGGCGTCCACCTGTTTGGCTTCCACCTCCTCGCCGTCCAACTCACCTTCACGGCGCTGGCGACCGATGCGGTCCAGCACTCCATTGACGATTTTGGGCTCGTCGCCTTCAAAAAATGCTTTGGTTACATCCACATACTCACTGATGATAACCTTGGCTGGGACATCGCGACGAGCCAGGAACTCCAGCACACCGCAGCGCAGAATAGCGCGCAATGTCGTGTCCATGCGGGCAAGCGGCCAAGCGTCCGGCAGGGAGCCGTTAATAAGCGGGTCGATGACTTTTTGGCGTTGCACAACACCAGCCACGGTATTGCGAAACCAGCCCACATCAGCCTCGCGCATCTGCTCGCCGTCTATCTCCTGGCCCAGTCGAAACGTCTCATACTCGGCCACAATGGATGTGAGCGAGGAACCGGATACGTCGAGCTGATAGATTGCTTGGACGGCCGCCAAACGCGCAAGGCTGCGCTTGTTTGGTCCTTTTTCAGACTGCTTTTGAGCTTCACTCACTGGGTTGCACCCAGCGTTTGGCGCGCTGCTATAAGCGACAGTGCTGCTTTGGCAGCACCACCGCCTTTGTCCTTGTCGGCACGACGGGTGCGGGCTTCTGCTTGGGCACGGTTCTCGACGGTCTGAATGCCATTTCCGATGGCGATACCGTGCCGTATGCCCAGGTCCATTATCGCACGGGAGCTTTCACCGGCTACGATGTCATAGTGAGTGGTTTCTCCGCGGATCACGCACCCAAGCGCCACGTAGCCGTCATACTTCTTCGTTCCCTGCTCTGCCATCTTGATGGCAACGGGAATCTCCAAAGCGCCGGGTACGGAAATATGATCCCAAGTGGCACCGGCCTCACGCAGAGCATGGGTGGCGCCGTCGAACAGATCTTCCGCGAGATCTTCGTAAAAACGGGCATCAACGATCAGGAGATGGGGCATTGTACGGCTCAAAACAGTTCGGTCAGCGCGTGATGAACCATGCCCGCGCGTGCTGTTCAAGGCTTAAACTGTAACGTTGGTCAGACGACAGGAATCAGGCGGTTGGAAACTGCGCCAAGCGGGCAGCATATCTGGCCATGGTGTCGATCTCCAGATTGACCTCATCGCCCACCGCCACTTGCCCCCAAGTGGTGACTGAGAGCGAATGCCGGATGAGTAGCACATCAAAGGTCGTGCCATCCACAGCATTGACCGTCAGCGACGTGCCATCGAGACACACGGAACCTTTGGGCGCAATAAAGCGGGCGAGACCAGCGGGCGCGTCCAGTGTGAAACGGGTTGCCTCACCTTCGACTTGCACCGTCATAACCCTGGCCTTGCCATCCACATGGCCGGACACGATGTGCCCCCCCAGCTCGTCGCCAATTTTCAGCGCTCGCTCGAGGTTGAGTTTTGTGCCAACTGCCCATTTGGCGGCGTTGGTCAGGCGCAATGCCTCCTCCCACGCTTCCACATCGTAGGTACCATCGCCTTTGGCGGTCACGGTCAGACACACACCCGCATGGGCGATTGATGCACCCATATCTATGCCGGGCACGTCATAAGCCGTGTGCACGGTGAAGCGCTTGCCTTCGGCCAATTGCTCCACCGCAACCACTTCGCCAACATCGGTGATGATGCCTGTGAACATATCAATTGCCTTTCTTTGTGGGCTCATAGGTGCGGCAAATATCTGCGCCGTACCGATGCGTGGAGTGGAGTGACCAATTGTCATGATCTTGCAAATCGGCAGGCGTGACGGGGGACGCAATAGCTCCGCTGCCCAAATTGTCCGGCCCCTGCAGCAGGCTTATGCGACCTGCCATTCCAGCATCCAAAAGTGATTGTGCGATGGAGGCACCGCCCTCAACCAACAGGCTTGAGAGGCCACGGGCCCCCAGGTCATCCAGCAATTCCGGCCATGGCGCTCGGCCGTCTGCCGGTTCTGACCCCAAAATTTCGACCCCCATGCCAGTAAAGTCCGCCCGACGCGCGGCACTGAGCGGAGCGCCGGGCACCAACAGCGTTGGAACGTGGCGAGCGGTGGTGAAAACCTGGGCCTCCAGCGGCAGTTCTTCGCGGCCTCCCAGAACGATCCGCAATGGAGACCTATGCCCCAAACCCGGCAAGCGGCACGTTAGCGATGGATCGTCCGCGCGCAATGTGCCTGCACCAACCAGTATGGCATCGGCCTGGGCGCGCATGAGGTGCACTTGAGCACGGCTTTGCTCGCCGGTGATTGCGACCTCTTCCCCGGCGCGGCCCAACTTGCCATCAGCGCTGAGGGCCAGCTTAAGGTGCACGTGGGGGCGGTGCAGGCGTTTGCGGGTAAGATAACCGGCCAAATCATAGGCTGCGGCGCCCGAACACACACCTTCGACGACCTCAATGCCCGCCCTGCGCAGCATGGCGTGGCCTTCACCATCCACCCGGGCGTCGGGATCCACATAGGCTGTAACCACGCGTACGGCGCCCGCATCAATCAATGCTTGGGCGCAGGGAGGTGTGACGCCATGGTGGGCACAGGGTTCCAGGGTGACATAAGCGATCGCGCCCCTGGTCAGCGCGCCGGCCTCATCAATGGCTATCCGCTCTGCATGGGGCCTTCCGCCCAATTGCGTGACGCCGCGACCGACAACGCGTCCATCTCGTACCAGCAGAGTGGCCACAGATGGGTTTGTGCCAGTAAGGCCAAGATGCTGACGGGCATGCCGTATTCCGGCATGGATGTAGCGCTTATCGGTGGGCGTGGCGTTCATTCCTGGCCAGTTTCCAATTCGCTGATCAGCTTGGCGAAGTCCTCTGCCTGACTGAAGTCGCGATAGACCGATGCAAAGCGCACATAGGCGACGTCATCGATGGCCTTGAGGCCCTCCATGATGGCCAGACCAATGCGCTCAGATGAAATCTCTGGCTCGCCAAGGCTTTCCAGCTGGCGCACGATGCCGGAAATCATCTGCTCCACACGCTCCATGTCGACATCGCGCTTGCGCAGTGCCACGGCTATGGATCGCGACAGCTTTTCGCGGTCGAAGGGCATGCGACGACCAGATTTTTTGACCACCAGCAGTTCGCGCAGCTGCACCCGCTCAAACGTTGTGAACCTACCGCCACAAGCCAAGCACGAGCGGCGGCGGCGAATGGCTGTGTTATCATCCGTCGGGCGGGAATCTTTGACCTGGGTGTCGGGGGATGAGCAATAGGGGCAACGCATGGCGCTGACATAGGCCGCTTGCTGTGGTGATGCAAAGGGCCGGGTGAACTAACACCCAGCCCAATTGCCGGTCGCCTAGTAGGCTGTGTCGTAGATTGGGAAGCGGCTGGTCAGCTCGACCACGCGCTTGGCAACGTCCGCTTCGACGGCCGTATTGCCCTCTTCGCCATTGGCCGCAAAGCCTTCCAGCGTTTCGGCAATGAAATCACCAACCTGTTGGAACTCTGCCACGCCGAAACCGCGTGTCGTGGCCGCAGGCGTGCCAAGACGCACGCCAGATGTCACCATCGGCTTTTCGGGGTCAAACGGCACGCCGTTCTTGTTGCACGTCATGTTTGCGCGCTTGAGTGCGTTCTCGGACACGTTGCCAGTGACACCCTTTGGACGCAGATCAACCAACATCAAATGCGTGTCTGTGCCGCCGGACACAATATCAAAGCCGTGGCTCTTCAGGCGCTCGGCCAACGCCTTTGCATTGTCGCACACCGATGAAATGTAAGAGCGGAACTCCGGGCGCAGCGCTTCGCCGAACGCGACGGCTTTCGCCGCCACCACGTGCATGAGCGGGCCGCCCTGCAGTCCCGGAAAGATAGCCGAGTTGAATTTTTTGCCCAGCGCTTCGTCATTGGACAGGATCAAGCCGCCCCGCGGGCCTCGCAACGTTTTGTGCGTGGTGGTGGTCGCCACATGGGCATGAGGGAACGGGCTTGGGTGCAGACCTGCGGCCACAAGTCCTGCAATATGAGCCATATCAACCCAAAGGTAGGCGTCCACCATGTCAGCAATCTCGCGGAAGCGTTTGAAGTCAATCACGCGGCTGTAGGCGGAACCGCCGGCCACGATAAGTGCTGGCTTGTGTTCCTTTGCGAGGCGCTCGACTTCGTCATAGTCGATCAGGCCATCTTCCTCACGCACGCCATATTGTATTGGGTTGAACCATTTACCGGAAAGGTTTGGTTTAGCACCGTGGGTCAGATGCCCACCGGCGTCGAGGCTCATGCCCAAAATCGTGTCGCCGGGCTTAATTAGTGCCAGAAAGACGCCTTGGTTGGCCTGGCTGCCGGATGATGGCTGCACATTTGCATAAGAGCAACCAAACAGCTTGGTCACGCGCTCAATTGCCAGACGTTCGGCCACATCTACAAATTCACATCCGCCATAATAGCGGCGGCCAACATAACCCTCGGCATATTTGTTGGTCATCACTGAGCCCTGCGCGTCCAGGACCGCACGGCTGACGATATTCTCCGAAGCGATCAGTTCGATCTCATGGCTCTGGCGGCCAAGCTCGCCCTTGAGAGCGCCGAAAAGCTCGGCATCGGTCTCTTCAACTCGCTTGGCGAAGAAATCGGAGTGGGCGTTGGCATCGTAAGCACGGGCTTGTTCGGACATGGTTTGACCTCATGAAGAAAATGTCAGGAGGCCATATCACGCGGTGCGCGCGCTGCCAAAGCAAGTTTGCGGTGCGCATGGCCGCACGTGTGGAATGTCTTTGTGTCAGACCGCCGTCACACCAAAATTCCCGGGCCATCGTCCTTATCGGTCGTCGACTTGCCGTCAGACAGCCCCAAGCGGCGTTTCAGCTTAGCCATGCCCAACGTCTTGAGGTGAGAATCTGGTGTGCCGAGAGGCCCGAACACGACAACTTCGGTGCCGGAGCGTCCGTCTATAGCCGCCATGCGAATTTGGTTGCCGACGGCGTGGAACTCGAAATAAACCTCGTTCAAGTCGCCGTCAGCCATATCAAATCAGATATTTGTGCCGATGTTCAACTCGGTTACGCCATCGCGCTGGTAGATATCATCACGGAACTGCACCACGCCCGGCCCGGTGGACCACGCAGAAATATAGGTGAAATATACCGGCACAGGCTCGACAAGATTGATATCGATCCGGTCACCACTTTCTATTGTACGTTCAATGGTGCGGCGGTCCCAACCCGGCGTATCGCGGGCAAGCCAGACCATCATATCCCGCACATTGGCAACACGCACGCAGCCGGAGGACTCAAAGCGCAACAGCTTTGAGAACAGGCTCTGTTGCGGCGTATCGTGCATGTAGACGGCGTGGGGGTTGGGGAAGTTGATTTTAACCGAGCCCATGGCGTTGATGCGGGACGGGTCCTGGCGGAACCGGTAATTGACCGCTTCTTCCGTGTTCCAGTCGATGGTCACAGGATCGATTTCGGTTTGGCCGTCGAACACGCGAATTTTGTTTTCCACCAGATATTGGGCGTTCTTACGCATCAGCGGAATGATGTCCTTGCGGACGATAGACACTGGTGCCGTCCAATAGGGATTGATGTTCATCTCGTGAATTTTGGAATTGAGAATGGGCGTTTGACGGTCGATCTTGCCGACCACCGCCGCATGGCGGCTGACCACGCGGTCCCCCTCCACAACTTCAATGCCTTGCGCGGGCACGTTCACCATCACGTACCGATCGCCAAGGAAACCGGACATGGAGCGCAGGCGCACCAGGTTTGTTTCCAACTGGCCCAGGCGAACCGGCGCAGACACGTTTAGAGCGGCAAAGGTAAATTCGCCCGCCACTCCGTCGGCAGGAATACCGTGGCGCAACTGAAAGCGCTTCAGACCCTGGTCGACAAATGTGTCAAAGCTGTCAGATATGCCCACCGAACGTGGCAAATCGCCGGAAATCATCAGGCGCTGGCGCAAAATCGAAACGTTGGGGTGCACATTGCCCACCCGCAACTTTTGGTTGGCGGGCACCACGGGCCAGCCACCGCGGGAAACGATGCCACGATATTCCTCGATGGCGGCGACCAGATGGCCAACCACCTGCTGCGAAAACACAGGCATGTTTGTGCCAACGTTGGGAATATTCTCCCGGCCGCCGGTGACAGCGGTACCGTCAAAGCTGTTGGTCAGCCCGCCGCGTTTGGTGTTGCGCAGAAAATCGTCGATTGCATTTTGTGCAAGCGCCGGACCCGCCAGCGCCGTTGCCCCAAACGCACCTGTCGCAGCCAGGAGGCCGCGCCGGGTTATGGTTCGCTGGGCAATGGAGGTTTTGTTCAAACCATCAGTGGTTTTCATCTTCTTGGCCATAAAGGTCATTTCATCCGTGTGTGGGCGATCTTCAATAACGCAGATCACTGCATCCAGTTGCGTCTTGTATGCGTAGGGTTAGCTGAACAAACTCTGAATACCCGAGGTGCCCGTTTGTATCACCTCACCCTTGGTCATTTCAACGCTTAGTGCTC
>JBCDIB010000012.1:0-19507 GCA_038749385.1 Pseudomonadota bacterium
GGGCGCCGTAGGCTTTGCGCGCTTCGGCCCAAAGTTCTTGAATGCGTTCCACATCAGCATCCACGTCTTCACCGCGGTCCTTTGATGCAAAACGCTTGGTGAGATTCATTGGGCATGCGCCGCGCAGGGCCATGAAGCCAGAGTGCATTTCAGCGGCGGCAGACCGCGCGTGAGCACGGGCATTGTAGTCGCCAGGCCAGATGGCGTGTTCGGGGAAACGGTCTGCCAGATATTCAATTATCGCCAGACTGTCCCAAACCACCAATCCGCCATCGCGAACTACTGGAACTTTGCCGGTGGGCCCGAACTCTAGCATACGAGCCTTGGTGTCGGGCTTGTACATGGCAATCATGGTCTCTTCGCGCGCAATGCCAAAGGCCTCAAGCACCAGCCATGGCCGCAAGGACCATGATGAATACAGGCGGTTGCCTAAAGCAATCTGCATCAGACGAGACCCTTGCCGCTTGCATCGATGGCGTTGGCCACGACTTCGTCAGTTGCCTCGTCAGGCAGCAGCATTTCATTGTGCGCTTTACCCGATGGAATCATGGGGAAGCAGTTGGCCAGGTTGGCCACTCGGCAATCAAAGATCACCGGCACAGGCGTGTCCACCATATCGCGGATCGCGTCATCCAGCTCCGATGGCTTGTGGCAGCGGATGCCCTTTGCGCCATAGGCTTCGGCCAGTTTCACAAAATCCGGCATGGCTTCGGTGTAGCTATTGGACAAGCGGTTGCCATGGAGCAGCTGCTGCCACTGGCGCACCATGCCCATATATTCATTGTTCAAAATGAATATCTTGATGGGCAGGTTGTACTGCACGGCGCAGCTCATTTCCTGAATGCACATCTGAATCGAGGCATCGCCCGCAATGTCGATCACAAGCGCATCGGGGTGGGCCACCTGCACGCCCAAAGCCGCTGGCAGGCCGTAACCCATGGTGCCCAGACCGCCCGATGTCATCCAGCGGTTCGGCTCGTCAAAGCCATAAAACTGCGCTGCCCACATCTGGTGCTGGCCCACCTCGGTGGTGATGTATGTCTCTTGATCCTTGGTCAGCTCGTAGAGCCGCTGGATCGCATATTGAGGCATGATCACATCGTCGTTTGGCTTGTAGGCCAACGAATTGCGCGCGCGCCATTTGTTGATCTGATCCCACCATGCATCGAGGGCCACATCGTCCAGATCAGGATCATCGGCCTTCCACAGGCGCACCATGTCATCGAGCACGCGGCCGACATCGCCGATGATGGGCACATCGACATGTACGTTTTTGTTGATCGAAGACGGGTCGATATCGATATGGATCTTCTTGCAGTCCGGCGCGAACGCGTCGAGGCGGCCGGTGATGCGATCATCAAAACGCGCGCCAATGCACACCATCACATCGCAGTCATGCATGGCCATATTGGCTTCATAAGTGCCGTGCATGCCGAGCATTCCCAGCCAATTGTCACCAGATGCGGGATAACAGCCAAGGCCCATCAGCGTGGATGTGATGGGAAAGCCCGTCATGTCCACCAAGCGGCGCAGCAGACGCGTGGCGTCCGGCCCCGCATTGATGACGCCGCCGCCCGAATACAAGACCGGCTTTTTGGCACTTTTCATCAGCTCGAGCGCTTCACGGATGGCCTTCATATCCCCGGCAACTTTTGGCCGGTAGCTCTCGTGACTTTCCATCTCGGTGGGGGGCACATAGGTGCCCGTGGCGAACTGAACATCCTTGGGAATATCGACGACTACTGGGCCTGGCCGACCCGAAGTAGCGACGTAAAAAGCCTCATGCATGATGCGGGCGAGATCGTTCACATCTTTCACCAGCCAATTGTGCTTGGTGCAGGGCCGCGTGATGCCAACGGTATCGCACTCCTGAAAGGCGTCGGAGCCGATGAGTGGCGTGGGCACCTGACCTGTGATGCAAACCAACGGGACCGAATCCATCAGCGCATCCTGCAGCGGTGTCACAGCGTTCGTCGCGCCGGGTCCCGAGGTGACCAGCATCACCCCGCATTTACCTGACGAGCGGGCGTAGCCCTCGGCTGCATGGCCGGCGCCCTGCTCATGGCGAACAAGAATATGCTGAACTTCTTCCTGCTGAAAAATCTCATCATAAATAGGCAGCACCGCGCCGCCCGGATAACCAAAAATATGCTCGACGCCATTGTCTTTCAGCGCGCGCATCACGATTTCAGCGCCCGACATTTGCATCGGGTCATGGGCTTCAAAATTGGACGCCGTGATAGGGTCGGCGATGGCGGTGGCTTGATCGGTCATGTCTTTGGTCTCGGTCTGAAGGTTGGGCAAGATGCTGAAAATGCCCGAAGGTTGGTGGTATCTGCCGGATGGCGTGGTTTGAGGCAATAAAAAAGGCCCCCGAAGGAGCCTTGAACCGCACACACGCTGCCGAAGCCGCTGGAGTTATCCAGCGAGGCGTGTGTGCGTTCCTACTACGATAAGTGTCTTGTTCATGGCGCGCACGCTATGCGCGGTTTCCAGCGCGGTCAACCCTTGTTAAATCGCGAACTCAATTGTTGCAGTCAGCCAGTTCCTGGGTCAGCCAAAGCCGCACCGGTGTTTCCGTTGCCAGCGAGATCGCTTTGTCGAAAGCAATCCGTGCCTGGGAAAAGTCCTGGTTGGCTTTGAAGGCAGCAGCGCGCACCGCCCAAAACGGGTGGAAACTGCCAACCAAACGCGGATCGGTTTCATCCTCCAGCGTGGTCAGAAGATGCAAAGCTGGCTCTGGCCCGTGGGCATGGAGCAGAGCGGAGGCCATTGCACAGACAGCACCCATGCTGCGTCCATACGACAAAAGTGCATCGTAAAGTTGCACGATAGCGTACCAGTTGGTTTCGCCACTCTCCAACCGTTCCGCGTGTGCTGCCTGGATTGCCGCTTCGATCTGAAAGCGACCTGGTGCCCGCAGGCGGGCCGCGTCATTCAAGGCCCGGATCCCGCGTCGCACAAGGTGCGCGTCCCATCGGTCGACGTCCTGCAGGTGCAGCGGCACAAAATGGCCCTTGGCGTCCAGCCTTGCCGGTCTGCGCGACAGCGACAGGCATATCAGCGATACCAAACCCAATGCTTCGGCATTCGACGGCATCCGGTCAGCCAGCAAGCCCGCGAGATAAAGGGCTTCCGCCGCCATGTCATTGTCTAATCCATTGCTCGCCGGCACGGTCGGGAGCAGGCTCATCACGCCGTAAACTGCCTCCATGACCGGTTCTATCCGCCCGCCAATTTCCAGCTCATCGGGTATGACGAAGGGAATACGCGCATCTTTGATCTTGCGCTTGGCCCGCACCAGCCGTTGGCTAAGCGTTGCGGGTTGTTGCAGATAGGCTTGCGCGATCTCTCCGGCTTCAAACCCCAGCACAGTTTGCATCATCAGGGGCGTGTGAACAGATTTATCTATGGCCGGATGCGCGCAGACAAACATGAGTTTCAAGCGTTCGTCGGGAAAGTCGGGGGCGCCACTTTCAGGCGATGCAATTTTGGCGTCGGGGATCATATCTTCGTCCTCACCGAGGGAACGCGCCAGCCGATGTTCGGCGCTGCGCATCCGGTCGGTCTGTTTGTTTTTTGCGACGGTGAGCAGCCAAGCCTCAGGTGATGCAGGAACGCCTTTTTCGGGCCAAAGCACCAGGGCCTTGGAAAAGGCATCTGCCAAAGCATCTTCGGCGGCGGCAATGTCGCCATCTCGTTTGGCCAATATGGCTACCAATTTACCGTAGCTTTCCCGCGCGACGCGCTCCGCCATATCCTGGGAGTTCGGCGCGCGGGAACAGGGATCAGTCACGCGCTTAGTCAGCGTGTGGGTTACCGCCCTCTGGCATGGCTGACGCCCGGATCTCCACCAATCCGTAATGGGTGGATGGGCACTTCTCGGCCCAGGCAATCGCAGCATCCAAATCTGGGACTTCGATCACAAAGGTACCGCCCAATTGCTCTTTGGTGTCGGCATACGGGCCATCCTGGATTTCCCGCGTACCGTTCTTACGGGTCACCACCGTGGCGGTGGAGGATGGCTGAAGCCAATCGGTGTCACGGAGAACACCGGCTTCCTTGAGCTGGCCAATATATTCGCCAAAGACCTTGAAGCTCTGCTCCATCTCTTCGGGAGTCACGTCAGCGAATGCGGTTTCGTCATTGTAGAGAAAAAATGTGTAGCGCATGGGTCTGATCCTTAAGCCTGTTTGCGTGTTGCTTGGTTGAGAAGGTCCAGGCCCTGCTCATAGTCTGGGCCGAGCATACCATCGAGAAACAACCCGAATACACGGCCAATCGGGTTCATGCCGAAGTCGGATTTTGTCGACCACGTCACCTCTGTTTGCTCGCCATTGGGCTGTAGGCGGAATGTGGTAATCGGCTTGCCCATAGCTCCAAGATCAATCTCCATGGTCACCGAGCGATTTTCTTTGACGGCGATGATGGTCTGGGTGCCCTTCCCGTCTTTGCCGTCAAAGGCGAACGATGCGCCAACGCCCTGCTCGGGGCCGCTGAAGGCGATGTTCAGGTTCGGATCTTTCGCCTTGTACGGATTGAACGTCTGGAAACCCTGGCTAGACGATAGGAGCGGGTAAATCTGCTCGGCGGGGGCGTCAATTGTCGCCGTGCGTTCTACGGTTTTTGAGGATGGCAGCACATAGGGTGCAGCTATCAGGGCAGCAACAACAGCGCCGCCAATTGCAAGGTAAGTGTTCATAGGTCGTCTCCCTCATGGATTTAAGCGAAAGCACATCGCTTCCACCCCCATGACGAGCGGGAGACGCCCCAATCGACATTCACTGAAACTTTTTTCAAAAAAATGTTCAGCCGGCCTCAGCCTCTAAACCATAACGTCCATTTCAACCTGTTGGCCGACGGCGAAAACGCGCTTGTATCGCTCTATTTGGTCGGGCGGGCCCATGGCTTTGCGGGGGTTGTCGCTCAATTTTACTGTGGGTTGGCCGTTGGCTGCCACCGCTTTGCACACAAGACTAAAGGGTGCGAGCGCGTCTGCCCCCTCAGGCGTTTGCTTCAAGCCCCGGAAATCATTGGTGAGCAGTGTCCCCCAACCAAACGCAATTTTCACGCGGCCATCGAAGTGATTGTGCAGATGCGCAATCTTGTCGACGTCCAGACCATCAGAAAAGATGAGCAGCTTGCCACGGGGGTCCTCGCCAACCTGTTTCCACCAGGCGATGGCCTGCTCACCCATTTGTACCGCGTCGCCGCTGTCGATACGGATACCGGTCCAGGATCGTATCCACTCCGGCGCACGCTCCAAAAAGCCCGACGTGCCATAGGTGTCAGGCAAGATAATGCGCAAATTGCCATCGTGATCTTCCTGCCATTGTTCCAGAACGTCATAAGGCGCATCGGCCAGCTCGGCGTCATCTCCTGCCAGCGCGGCGTAAACCATAGGCAGTTCGTGGGCATTTGTGCCGATGGCTTCTATGTCCCGGCGCATGGCGATGAAACAATTGGATGTGCCGGTAAACTTGTCGCCCAACCCTTCCTTCATGGCTTCCACACACCAGTCCTGCCACAAAAATGAGTGCCGCCGCCGCGTCCCAAAGTCTGCAACTGCCAGGCCGTCCAGCGCGCGCAACCGCTCAATCTTTTCCCAGATGCGCGTCATGGCCCGGGCGTAGAGGACCTGTAATTCGAACTTGCCCATGCCGTTGAGGACCGCCCGGCCCCGCAATTCCATAATGATGGCCAGCGCCGGAATTTCCCAAAGCATAGCCTCGGCCCAGGGGCCTTCAAACGTCAGCTCATACTGTCCGTCCCGGGTTTCGAGATGATAATCCGGCAGCCGTAAATTCTCGAGCCACGTCATGAATTCCGGGCCGAACATGGCCCGCTTGCCATAGAAGGTGTTGCCGCGCATCCATGTACTTTCGCCCCGGGCGAGGCTGAGGCTGCGCACGTGATCCAGCTGCTCGCGCAATTCGCCTTCATCAATGAGTTCTGCCAGCCGAATGCTCTTGGTGCGATTGATCAGGCTGAAGGTGACGTTCACATCGCGCCGGTGGCGGAAGATGCTCTGACACATGAGCAGTTTGTAGAAGTCAGTGTCGATAAGCGACCTCACGATGGGGTCGATCTTCCACTGGTGGTCATGCACGCGCTTTGCGAGATCAATCATCGGTCAGCTCCGCATCAGGTCTTTGAGATTTGTCTCAGGGTCTGCAGCCTGATCCGCTGTGATCAACCGTCCGGTTTCCAAGAGCTTTTTGCCCGGCAAGTAGGCCCGCGGTTCGTTCATGGCATCCACAGAGATGAATTCGCCATCGCGGAAGTACCAGTGTGAGCGTGCGCCTTGGCGGCTGCCTTCACGCACCACCACCCTATCATAGTGGGTGTTCAGTCCCGCGATTTGCAGCATGACGTCATATTGCTCGGACCAGAACCATGGCACGGGCGTGTAATCCGCCCCCTGCCCGGCAATCTCTATTGCGGCGCACTGCGCCTGCTCAATGGCGTTTTGGACGCTCTCAAGACGTATGCGCTCCCCATTATATTCAAAGCTCGCACAATCCCCGGCGGCGAAAATGTTGGAGTCGCTGGTGCGGGAGCGCTTGTCCACCGCGATACCATTATCCACCTGGATCCCAGCCTCTTGCGCCAGTTCGACGTTTGGAAGAATACCGATGCCCACCAGCACAACGTCCGAGGGCAGTTCATGCTCTTCGCCGTCATGATCGCGGATAAGCACCGACGCCGCGCGGCCACCATCATTCATGAAGCCTTCGACCGTGGCAGCCTCAAACAGTGTTACGCCGTGGCCCTTGTGCAAGTCGCGGAACCAGTCTGAGGTTTCCTCGGCCGCTACCCGCTGCAAAATGCGTTGGGACGCCTCCACTATGGTCACATCCATACCCGCCTGGCGCGCTACCGAAGCCGCCTCCAGCCCAATATAACCACCGCCGATAACGACCACTTTGCCGCCTTTCTTCAATTGAGGCGCAAGCGCATCCGCGTCGGCAATGTTGCGCATCACATGGACGCCCTCCAGGTCGCCACCCAAAGACTGGGGCCAAGGTCGGGCGCGGGAACCGGTGGCGAGCATCAGCCTGTCATAGTGCAGCATCAGGCCGTCGCCTTCCGTCTCCACCTCCACCGTCTGCGCATCGCGGTCTATGGCTGTGACTCTATGGTCCGTCAGCACATTTATATGGTTCTCGGCGAACCACTCGGCGGTACGGAACGTCAGGCTGTCCCGCTCCATTTCACCAGTCATGTATTTCTTGGACAATGGCGGCCGTTGATAGGGCAGCAGCGGCTCGTCGCAGATGAGCGTCACCGCTGCGTCAGGCAACAGGGCACGGACTTTCTCGGCAAACGAAAATGCTGCCTGCCCACCGCCTACGACCACGATTTTCAATGCTTGGCTGTCCGCCATGATCGCCTCTCCCTGCATCGACAATATTCGCCCTTGATATGCGCGGCTAATGCTTTGCACCACGCCAACCGGCGCTGCAAGCTGATCGGGTTGCAAGCGCAAGCGCCACACTTGCCCACCCAATTGCATCGTGACACATCAGGCCCATGAGCAGCCCCGCAAACCGCACCGAACGCTTCGATACTGTCATTTTAGGCGCGGGAGCCGCAGGCATGTATTGCGCACCATTTGCCGCAGCGCAGGGCGGGCGTGTGCTGGTGGTGGACCATGCAAAAGCACCGGGCGAGAAGATCCGCATCTCCGGCGGCGGACGCTGTAACTTCACGAATTTGCACACCGTGCCGGATAATTTTATCTGCGAGAACCCTCATTTCGCCAAATCAGCTCTGAAGCGGCACACCCCTTACGATTTCATCGGAAGGGTGGATGGGGCAGGCATTGCCTGGCACGAAAAAACCCTCGGACAATTGTTCTGCGATGACAGCGCCAAACAAATCATCGCGATGCTGGTGGACGAAATCAGCGCTTGCGGAGCAGAGCTGCGGCTTAAAACAAGCATCTATGCCGTTCGCAAGACGGACAGCGGCTTCGAGGTCGATCTAGATCAGGAAGGTCGTCGGTACACGGTGCGCTGCACATCGCTGGTGGTGGCCACTGGCGGCAAAAGCATCCCGAAGATGGGTGCAACGGGGTTTGGCTACAAACTGGCGGAGCAATTTGGCCTCCAGCTGGTGGAAACCCGTCCGGCACTCGTACCACTCACCTTCTCGCCGGACTTTCTGGAAACCACATCACCACTGGCGGGGGTGGCCGTGGAAGCGGTGGTGGAAGCCAACGGTGCATCGTTTCGCGAAGGCTTGCTGTTCACCCATCGTGGCCTGTCCGGCCCGTCCATTTTGCAGGCCTCCTCTTATTGGCACGAGGGCAATGCGGTGCGGGTAAATTTCGACCCGGACGGCCAATTGCCAACCAGCCTGCGCGCAATGCGGGCAACCGCTGGCAAGCGCAGCTTCGCCAACGCACTGTGTGAACATTTGCCCAAACGCGCGGCGGAGTTTTTGAGCCAGCAAACCGGCGCAAACGACAATCTCAATCTCGCGGACATGACGGACACAGACCTGACCGCCCGTTGTAAGGCGCTATCAAACTGGACGATAAAGCCCGCAGGCACTGAAGGATACCGCACGGCCGAAGTGACCCTGGGCGGCGTAGATACGGACCAGCTATCTTCCCGAACCATGGCCACGAAAACCGTGCCCGGCCTGTATTTTATTGGCGAAGTGGTGGATGTCACCGGTTGGCTCGGCGGCTACAATTTTCAATGGGCCTGGGCCTCCGCCCACGCCGCTGGCACTGCCATTGCAGAAGGTCCGCGCTAATGTTTCTGCCCTACGAATTCACCGCCAGGATCGACAAGATCGACTACGGGAGAATGGTGTACGCAGTGGTTTTTCTGCCAAAGGCCTTGGCCGAAAAGCTTCCCTTCGGCAAACAGCCCCGCCTGCGCGTGATTGCCGAAATTCGAAGCGGCGGCGCTGAGCCAAAAATCGTTGAACATGCGGGCGCTTTGCTACCAGAGGAGCGCGGCTACTACATTCTTCTGTCGAAAAAAGTCCTGACCAGATTAGCAGCTGAAATAGATGATGAGGTCACGGTCGCCTTTGGCCTCGACGACCCCGATCGCGTGGACATACCTCCGGCGCTGGCAGATGCGTTGGCAGAGGAACCGGATCTCCAAGAGGCATGGCAGGCATTGACACCCGGCAAGCAGCGCGGCCTCGCCTATCGCATATCGCAAGCCAAAACCGAGCCGACGCAAATCAAACGTCTTGACGAACTCCGGTTGGAGCTACTGGGCTAGCGTCGCTTCATCCGCCGTCAAAATACGCTGCCACTCACCATCCATCTGGTTACGGAACCACGTCGATTGCCGTTTGGCGTAGCGTCGGGTGGCCGTTTTAGCATCCGCGATTGCTTGCTCGAACGATTGCTCACCGCGCAGGTGGGCCGTGAACTCTGGCACGCCAATGGCTTTAAGAACTGTACGGTCCGCCGGAAAATCAGCCGCCAGAAGCGCCCTCACCTCGTCAAGCCCGCCCATATCGACCATTAGGTCAAAACGTTCGGCAATACGTGTGTGCAAAACATCGCGGCGCGGCTCCAATATGATGCGGTGCACATTCAAGCCATGCAGCGGCAGGGTGTCCGATGCCGGTTGCGGCTGATCAAACATGGAACGGCCAGTGGCTTCCAAAACTTCCAGCGCCCGCTGAACGCGCTGGCTGTCGGTGGGCTGTATGCGCGCGGCGGAAATTGGATCAAGCATGGCATGCAAAGCGTCGCTACCGAGCTCGTCAAAGCGTGTCCGCACCATCTGTCTCACGTCAGGCGGGACCGTTGGGAAAACAGACAGACCCCGTTCCAAAGCTGAGAAGTAAAGCCCCGTTCCGCCCACGAGCACCAACGGCGATTTCCTATTCTCGATAAGTTGCGTTGTCTCTGCCAGCCATCGGGCGGTGTCATATTGGTCAGCGCCAGACACATGGCCGAACAAATGGTGAGGTATGCCATCCATCTCGGCGACTGTCGGCCGAGCGCTCAAGATTTGCAGATCGCTATAGACCTGCATGGAGTCCGCGTTGACGACTTCACCGCCGAGCTTCCGGGCAAGGCGCATGGCCAATGCCGACTTGCCGCTGGCAGTGGGCCCCGCTAACAGAACCACATCGGGTCGGACGCACTTTGCATCCTTCAAAGCATCCTCCAAAAGTTCCTTAGAGCGATCATCCATGTCCCAAAGTCCCCTACCCACAGCCCAAGAGCATGTTCTCACACTTATCGCCAAGCCCGGATCGGGACATTTAACGCCTCAGCTGGCAGAAACTGTGGAAGCGGCCGTGGGTGCAAAGCATCTTTATTGGCTGGCGGACGGTGAAGCGGCGGACATTCCACTGCTCGACGGCGCCGGAGAGGCAACAATAAAAGCCCGCGCAGCACTGGCTGGCGCGCCGATCGACGTGATCGTGCAACCTGCCGAGGGTCGTCGCAAACAGCTTCTGATCGCGGACATGGATTCCACCATGATCGAGCAGGAATGCATCGATGAATTGGCCGCCGAAATTGGTGTTGGCGAGCGTGTGGCCGCCATCACAGCCCGTGCGATGAATGGTGAAATCGAGTTCGATGCAGCTCTGCGTGAGCGCGTTGGGTTGCTTAAGGGGTTAGACATCAGCGTCATAGACAAAGTGCTGGCAAGCCGCATTACCTTGGCATCTGGCGGCCACGTGCTGCTCGCCACCATGAAGGCGCGGGGCGGCCACGCGGCCTTGGTGTCCGGCGGCTTCACCCATTTCACCTCCCGGATCGGCGCGACGCTTGGATTTGACGAAAATCGCGCCAACATTTTGCTGGAGCACGATGGCAAGCTGACCGGCCAAGTCTCTGAGCCTATTCTCGGCGCGGACGCAAAAGTGGTGGCCCTCAACGAAATTGCCCAGAAATTGGCGATAATGACAGACCAAGCCATCACCGTGGGCGATGGTGCGAACGATCTACCGATGCTACTGCAAGCTGGGAGCGGCGTAGCGCTGCACGCCAAGCCGTCAGTGGCGGCCAAGGCGCGCATGGTGATCGATCATGGCGATTTAACAGCGCTTTTGTATGTGCAGGGCTACCGCAAATCCGACTTCACGGTGCCCGCACTCAACTAGTTTCGACTAGCCATCCAGTTTCAAAACGACAAAGCTCAACTCGCCGGTTTTCGACGAGATAAGGAAGAGCGCGTTCTTGCGCCCGGCTTTGCTGGTTTCTTCCAGACGGTCGGCCACATCTTGAGGCGTTTTTACCTCCACCTGGCCAATCTCCACGATAACAGAACCTTCGATAACGCTCTTGTCAGCAGCCACGGAGCCCGCTTCCACAGCGGTGATAACCACGCCTTCTTCGATCTCTTCACCCAGATCGTACTTTTCGCGGGTTTCATCGTTCAACTCGCCGAACGTCATACCCAAAGCGGAAATTGCGGTCTCTTCCTCGTCTTCACCGCCGCCATTGGTCGCGTTGCTGGCGATAAGACGTTCACCATCCTCAAGGCGGCCAAGTTTGACGGTGACTTCGACTTCCTCATCCTTGCGGAAGATGATCACGTCCACCGTTTTGCCCACCGGAGTGTCGGCCACAACACGAGGCAGATCACGCCATTCATCAATCGGCTTTCCGTCAAACTCCAGCACAACGTCGCCGGCTTCAATTTCGGAACCATCGGCAGGACCGTCTTTGGTAATGCCCGCAATCAGCGCGCCACGGGCCTTATCCATGCCCAAACTGTCGGCGATTTCATCGCTAACGGGTTGAATGGATACTCCAAGCCAGCCCCGGCGGGTCTCACCGAACTCGCGCAGCTGGTCGATGACATTGGTCGCCAGATCAGACGGGATAGCGAAGCCGATGCCGATGGAGCCACCAGAGGGTGAAATGATCGCCGTGTTGATGCCGATCACCTCCCCATTCATGTTGAACAGCGGCCCACCGGAATTGCCCCGATTGATGGACGCGTCGGTTTGTATGAAATTGTCATACGGACCGGAATTAATGTCACGGCCCTCGGCAGAAATGATGCCCATGGTGACGGTGCCGCCAAGGCCAAACGGATTGCCGATGGCCAACACCCAATCGCCAATTTCCATTGGCTCAGACTTGCCCAAGGGTACCTCGGTCAAAGGCGTTTCCGGCACAACTTGAAGTACCGCAATATCGGTTTTCGGATCAGTGCCGATCAGTTCCGCCGTGAGGGCGCTGCCATCAGAGAAATTTGCGGTGATTTCGTCAGCGCCGTCAATCACATGGTTGTTGGTGACAATGATGCCGTTTTCAGCGTCGATCACGAAACCAGACCCCAGCGACGTCGCACGGCGTTGGCGTGGACTACGTGGAGTGTCGTTTTCATCGCCACCACGATTGCCAAAAAACTCTTCAAAATATTCTTCAAATGGCGAGCCATCGGGCACACGCGGTGTCGGAACACTGCGCCGGCCAGACCGTGGCCCCACCGATTGGCTGGTCGAAATATTCACGACCGAAGGCAGTAGCTTTTTTGCAAGAGCTGAAACGGAGCGAGGTCCATTGACGAACGTTTCCTGCGCCTTTGCCGGACTAACGCCAACACCTGATGGCGCGACCACCATGGCGGCTGCAATGGCCCCAATCGCTAAAGAGCTGGAAAGCGCCAATCTGCGGATGGTTTTCAACGTGCGGGGAAAGTTCATGTGTCGGCTCCGTGCAAACGATGGCGCAATGCTGCACCAAATCTTCAATACAACATAGCGGCTTTGCACGGTCTGCCTATGGGCCCGCACACCTGCCAGTCGCGGCATGATGGCTTGAGCTCTCACTTTCGCGTCAGCGAGGGTGTATCAAGACACTAAAAAGAGAAGCAAAACGCCAACCGCAAGTGCACCAACGGCGAAAAGGCGCATCTCATCGGGCGTTCTTTTCAGCGCTTCTTGCGCCATAACCTTAGGCAAATTTGGGAAGAGCGCATAGATAAGGCCCTCGATCACAAGAACGAGGGCCAAACCATATATCAGGGCTGTCAGCATACTCCGCTGATCAGCTTTTACTCGGTGGCCGTGTCACCAGCATTGATCGGCGTCACGGGACCAGTGCTCGGCGTAAAGCCATCGGCGGCGTCGCCACTACCGGTCGGGCCTTTGAGGAACCGCAAAAACTCGCTGTCGGGCGACAGGACCAGTGTCGAGCCAGTCAAACCTTCCGCATAGCGTTTCAGGCTCTCCGAGTATTCGTAAAATTCGGCGTCCTGGCCCAGGCTTTCCGCGAAGATGCGGGTCCGGTCAGCTTCACCTTCACCACGAAGGATCTCGGAGTCGCGGCGGGCATCAGCGATGAGTTCCACGACCTGACGGTCGGCAACGGCCCGGATACGCTGGGCGGCTTCACGTCCGCGGGCGCGAAGGCGTTCAGCTTCCGCCAAACGTTCTGCCTGCATCCGCTCATAGGTTTGCTGAGAAACTTCATCCGTCAAATCGGTGCGACGCACACGGACGTCCTGGACATCGATGCCGAGCGCTGCGGCGGTGGGCAAAACCTGTTGACGCACCTCACGCATCATTTCATTGCGCTCTTCCGACAATGCTGCCTCAAAACCGCGCTCGCCGTAAACCCGACGCAGAGCGGAATCGAGCTGGGTTTGGAGACGCTGTTCAGCAAGCCGCAACTGACCACCCACCTGCTCACGGAAGCGGCGGGCGTCCTCGATTTCATACATCATGAAAGCATCCACAATGTAGAACTTACCGTCGGAAACCTGCACGCGCATGTCATCAAGATCGAGGCGCAGGGTACGGTCCTCAACATACTGCACCTCGTCGGCGCCGAGAAATGTAAGCGGTGCCTTAAAGTAGAGACCGGGCTCCGTGATAGTGCGCTGGATTTCACCAAAACGGATCACATTGGCCTGCTCGCGCTCATCTACGACGAACACCGAAGCATAAATCAGCACGATGATGCCGACGATAACGGCCAACAGGGCTGTCATACGATTACTCATCAGTTTGTGTTCCCTGAGTTAGTGGCATTTGTGTTCAAGCGTTGCTGACGCTCATTTTCGATAGCTGGCAGCGGCAGATATGGCACCACACCAGATCCGCCCTGACCGCCAGAACCTTGCTCGACAATGACTTTTTGCGAGTCAGCCAAAACAGGTGCAATGCTCTCAAAGAACAGCCTCTTCCGCGTCACTTCCGGCGCTTTGCGATACTCTTCCAAGACTGATAGGAAGCGCTGAGCCTCACCTGTCGCTTCTTGCACCACGCGGTTTTTGTAGGCAGCGGCTTCCTCTCGAAGCTGGGCAGCCTCGCCTCGGGCCTCACCCAAAATGCGGTTCGTGTCGCGGTTTGCTTCCTCACGGAAACGGTCTTCATCCTGCTCGGCACGCTGCACTTCATCAAACGCATCGGCCACTTCAGCCGGTGGTGCTGCATCCTCAATGTTCACGCTCGTAATGGCGACACCAAGATTGTAGCTGTCCACGACGCGACGAACGGTCTGCAATACTTCTTCGGCTACGACCGTACGATTGTCGCGGAAGATGTCCTGCGCTGGACGACGGCCCACGATCTCTCGCATCGCGCTTTCAGAGACCTGGCGGATTACATCATCAGGGTTGGCAACTTCAAACAGATACCGGCCGGGATCATTGATCTGCCAGAAAACGGAGAACTGAACGTCCACAATGTTCTGATCTCCAGAAAGCATAAGGCCGGAGGAGCCAGAACGCCCCGAGGGGACTGAACCGATGTTCACCTGGTTGACCTGTGTGGTCACAATTTCAGTCGTTTCAAACGGCCAGAAATGGAATTGCAGCCCTTGACCAATTATTTCGTCTTTGGGTTTACCAAAGCGCAGCTCCACCGCCAGCTGATCGGGCTGAACCGTATAAAACCCTTTCAGCAAATAGCCGAAAACCAGCACCACTGCCACGAGGCCAAACAACAGCTTGTTGGAGCCCCCGCCACCTCCGCCACCGGCACCGCCGGGCATTGCTTTGCGCAGACGGTCCGAACCTCGGCGCAGAATATCTTCTAGATCTGGCGGGCCATTGCCGCCACCGCCGCCGGGCCGCTGTGGGCCGCGGCCATTGCCGCCGCCGCCCCAAGGACCGCCGCCACCGGACCCGCCAGAGCCTCCAGATCCACCGCCGCCCCAGGGGCCACCGCCACCCGAACCGCCGTTTCCACCACCACCATTGTTATTGCTCCAAGGCATCCGCCGGAAATCCTTCTATTATCAATAGCCTGTTTTATAGGTAGCGCTCTGCCCGCTTTCAACGAGAGCCGCCCCGCATGATTTATCAATACGCAGTGAGAAGCGGCTGTTTGCGTGAAAAGTCGAATTTGTCGCGGGCCAGACTTATGCCGGTTAGCTCGATTTATCTTGTCAGCAACGAACGTAAGTAACGAATTTAAGGTCAGCGCTGTCACGTTCCCCAGCGGCTACGTGCTCGCGGTCACGCTCGCGCCATATATCAAGATCTATCTGCGGAAACGAAGTGTCACCCACAGGCTCGGCCTGCACCCAAGTGATGTGCAGAACGTCCGCCAGGGGCATGGCTTGAGCGTAAATATTGCCGCCACCCACAATACATATCTCTTCATCACCGCCTGGTGCCCGACGCGCATCATCCATCGCCGCATCCAGCGAACTGGCGACCCACACATTGGTATCGGGCTTTGCTGGTCGCCAATCGGGCTGACGCGTCACCACTATAGATGTGCGCCCGGGCAGTGCACTGCCGATCGCTTCGAACGTCTTGCGACCCATCACCATAGGTTTGCCAAGCGTGAGCGCTTTAAACCGCTTCAGGTCACTGGGCACATGCCAAGGCATATCGCCTTCATGGCCAATGACATTGTTTCGCGCCACCGCCGATATGATGGAAATTGTGGGCTTGCTCATACCGCCACCGGTGCCGAAATGCGCGGATGCGGATCGTAGCCTTCCAGCTCAAAATCGCTTGGCTCGAAGCTGAAAATGTCCCGCTTGGTTGGATTGATTTTCATGGTCGGTAGATCACGCGGGGTGCGGGCCAGTTGCTCGCGCACTTGGTCGTAATGGTTATGATAGATATGCGCGTCGCCAAACGTGTGCACGAAGTCGCCTGGCTCAAGATCGCAGCACTGGGCCAACATCATTGTCAGCAACGCATAAGAGCCGATGTTGAAGGGCACCCCCAAAAACAGATCCGCAGACCGCTGATAAAGCTGAGAGCTGAGTTTGCCGTCGGCCACATAAAACTGAAACAGTGTGTGGCAGGGCGGCAAGGCCATATCGTCCACCAGCGCAGGGTTCCAAGCGGTCACGATGTGTCGCCGCGAGTTTGGATTATTCTTCAGACTGTCCACCAGCTGGGCAATCTGGTCGACATGGCCACCACTTGGCACGGGCCAATTGCGCCATTGCACGCCGTAGACCGGGCCAAGATCTCCATTCTCGTCCGCCCATTCGTCCCAGATACTGACGCCATTTTCTTTGAGATAGGCGATATTGCTATCGCCTTTGAGAAACCAGAGCAGTTCCACAATGATGGAGCGCAGGTGCAGCTTCTTTGTGGTCACCACCGGAAAGCCATCGCTCAGATTGAAGCGCATCTGGTGGCCGAAAATGGACCGCGTGCCTGTGCCGGTGCGGTCCCCACGGTCGGTACCGTGTTCTAAGACGTGGGACAGGAGATCAAGATATTGGCGCATGGGGACGCCTTAACCCGATTCCAGCCCCGGAGTCCCACAGCCAACAAGGGCCGACTAAGGCATCAACAGTTAAGCGAGGAGCGTCGGCCAGTTTTTGTCGCCGGCGGCCACATTGCCCGGCACGTCCTTGAGCCACGTGGCACGGACGCTTTTTGAAAAGTTCAGATACAGCTTGTCTTCATACACCGTCCACGCCTCCGGCACGCCCTTAGCCACATATCCTTTGGCCGCAGCATAGGCACAGTGGCCACCATATTGCGGCGCATATCTGGCAGGGTTTGCAGCGAACAGGTCTCGGTTTGCAGCCGACGAGAAGCGCCACTGGGCGCCATCATACTCAGCGATAAAATCTGTCGAGCCTTCGACTGGGGCGCCATCGGTGAAGTAAGCAACGACATCATAACCGCCAGCGCCGGTGCCTGACACCAAACCCGTGTAAACGCGGGGAGCGCCGGCCATTGCCCTGGACGTGCTCAGCAGAGGCGACGCGATAAATGCGCCGACACCGGCAGCTGTGAGAGCGAGGAAGGTTCTACGACTTGTTGAAGCGGTCATGGCGTTCTCCATTTGCAATTGCAATTCATGTAGCAGCCATAAATGCCCACCGCCCATCACACCCGCTCAAACTTGTGTGAAAAAAGACAAAGCCGGGCGCAGCAGCACCCGGCTTTTCAAATTTGGTTTGTCGTTTCCTTAAAGGTCGCCAAGTTTGCCCATGTGGTCAGCGACCAGATAGTAAAACGCAACGCGGTTCTTGGAGCGATCTTCCGACATGGTCTCGCAGACTTTGCCGATGATCTCGTCGCAAGCGGCGTCATCGGTTGCGCCGAGTTTCTTTTTGCACCAGCTTTCGCGCACGCGGTCCAACTCGGATTGGTCCGAACAAGACACCAGTGAGCCATCGCGCGAGCGCAGGGCGATACCCAAATGTTTCTCGATTTTGCCAACGGTCTCTTCGCTCGCATCGGCAGCATATTTGCGAACAGCATCCAGATGATCAGCCATGGGTATTCCCTCTTGCTTTCCAGGCACAATTGAAACCCGGCCAGCGGGTTGCCACGTACCCTATCCAGCCATCCCCAAGCGTCAAGCAAACCAAACTTGCTGCACACTTTTTCCAAAGATCGCAGCGGTTTGGTTGATGATGTTGGACAAGACGCATATATTACATTTGAGTTCCGGCTCTATGGCGATAAATGGCCAGTGCAATAAACCATTCGGACCCGGGGGCGGTACCCGGCGCCTCCACCAAAGCGCACCGCGCACCTTATCTGGTGCGCTTCGGCGGGGGCGAAATAGGATCGACGAGGGTGTAAAGACTGTGTTTTCGCTCGGAATGGTACCGCCGTTATCGGGCCATATCTATAGTTGCAAATGACAACTACGCGGAAGCACGTCTCGCCGCCTAAGGCAGCGCGACAGCTTCACATCAAGCCCCTGCGGATCGCTCCGTAGGGCGGGGTTCGGAGGCACCTGGCAACAGAAGCCTCCACTCAAAACCTTCAAAATTGCCGTGTCTGTCGCAAGCACCGCCCTTCCATTGCGCACCTTGGTCGCTATGCTGGTGGCAACTATACGAGTCAGCCAGCAAAGCTGGCGCAAACGCAGTTAGGCAAGTGACATGTCGGAAGACCATATTCGCTACGACATTCTAACCCAGGAGGCCCTGCGCGGCGTTGTGCGCAAGGTGCTGACGGAAGTTTTGCAAACTGGTCTGCCCGGCGAGCACCACTTTTTCATCTCCTTCGACACCCGCTTCCCCGGCGTGCGCCTGTCCCCCCGCATGCTGGAACAATATCCAGAAGAGATGACAATTGTTCTTCAGCATCAGTTCTGGGATCTGAAGGTCAACGACAATGGCTTTGAAGTCGGCCTGTCATTTTCTGATATTCCAGAACGCCTGATCGTCCCGTTTGCGGCGATTAAGGGCTTCTTCGACCCCTGCGTACAATTTGGCCTTGAGTTCGACGTGGAGCGCGAAGGTGCCGAGCCCGTTATGGAGGACGAGGACGAAGCCGATAGCAATGGCAACAGCGTCCACCCGCTCAAGAACGCAAAGCCCGCTGGCCTGCCCCAGCCCGAGAACTCAGACGATGCAGACGGTCAGGAGGTAGCGGAAGGCCCGGACAGCAATGAAGAAAGCGGTGCCGACGTGGTGTCCCTCGACGCTTTTCGCAAAAAGACCTGAGATCACGGTTTGGCCAAGCTTATAAATCTTCGTCGGGAACGAAAGCGCCGGGTTCGCGCGGACAAAAGCAATGCGGCTGAAAAGAACCGCCAGGCCAATCTTGTAACCGCACGCGACATTAAGTCGTCGAAACTCCGGAACGAATTGGAAGCCAAGCGGTTGGAAGCTCACAAGTTAGAGCGCAATCCCGACGCATAGTGAACCAAATTGTGCGCACTTGGGTTGGCGCAGCAAATTGGTTGGAGATTATGCGAAATCACTCAATCACCATTCGCGGACACGCAACTTCCGTTTCCATGGAAGATGAATTCTGGGCATCGCTTAAGTTGATGGCCAAAACACGCGGCATTTCCATCGCAAACCTCATAACCCAAATCGATGCTGACCGCATTGAAGGGCAAAACCTGTCCAGCGCATTACGCTTGGCAGTTTTGGCATGGTGGAAAGCTCGCCATGCGGAGTTGGCATCTAAATTTGAAGAAAAGCGTGATGAAGCCGCGGCCTGACAACAGCCATCCAAAGTTCAGATTGCGCTACTGAGCCAGCCCCGATGGCGAAATGGAATTATCCGTAAATAGGCCCGGCAAGGTCTGGATATCAAAATTTTCCAGAGGCGGAAGAGATCCATCACCAGGTGGTGCAGACCCCGCTTCTGCTGGCTGAATTGGA
>JBCDIB010000013.1:0-18723 GCA_038749385.1 Pseudomonadota bacterium
GGCACCTGGACCTACACGCTGGACCAGTCTGCGGTTCAGGGCCTTGATGCGGGTGACAGCGTGACGGACACGATCACCTTCACGGCGACGGACGGCACGAGCCAGGTGGTGACGGTCACCATTAACGGGTCGGAAGATGCGGCTGTGTTTGGCGGGTCTGCCACGGCTATTGTGACCGATGGCAATCCAGCGGATATCTCCGGCGGTATGCTCAGTGCGGGGGGTAGTCTCACCATCGTCGACCCCGACGGTGGCGAGGCCGGATTTGTACCGCAGACAATTGCGGCAGGCAGTAACCCGGCGCTGGGTGGTGTTCTGACCATTGATGGCGCGGGGAATTGGAGCTGGAGTGCGCCGGATGGCCAGTCGAGCGTGAAAACCTTGGCAGCCGGTGAAACCATCACCGAGACCTTCATCGTCACCAGCTTGGGGGGCGATACGCACCCGGTCACCATCACCGTGACCGGCAGCAATGATGCTCCGGTCTTTGCGCTGCAAATTGGTGATAGCGCTGCTGGCGCTGTGACCGAAGGCAGCTTCGGTCAACCAGTGTCGGCCAATGGCCGGGTTACATTGTCGGATGTCGATGTGTCTGAAACCGTTGATGTGGCCGTGTCCCTGGCCGGCGTGTCCGGCAATGCCGGCCCGCTGACCAATGCCGACATGCTCGCGATGCTACAAGCTGGCGGGAATGACGTCATTGCTTCCGGCGCTACCAATGCCAGCGTGCCCTGGAACTTCAACACGTCGGTGATCGGTGATCCGGCGAAGGCTGGTTTTGATCATCTGGCGGCAGGGGAAACCCTGACATTGACCTACACACTGACCGCGACGGATGATGCTGGCCTGACCGCGTCACAACCTATCACAATTACCATTACGGGCACTGGCGATGCGGCCGTCATATCGGGCAGCGTTACGGGTGCAGTGCGCGAAGATATGGGCGTTGTCGGTAACAACATCTCCACGTCTGGAGCTCTGATCATCAGCGACGCCGATGCTGGCGAGGCCAGTTTCCAGCCCTCCACGCTGAACGCAGCCTATGGTGTATTCGCTGTGGATGCTGCCGGTAGCTGGACCTACAGCGCAGACACCCCACAGCCGGCAATTGCTGGCTTGGGCGAGGGCGAAACCCTGACCGATACGACCACAGTTCTGGCGTTCGATGGCACGCCACAAACATTGTCGGTGACCATCACGGGCTCAAACGACCAACCTGAGATAAGCGTCGGCTCGGGGGATGCTGACACCGGAAACGTAACGGAGCTTGCGGGCCATGTGGGCGACACGGCGCCGGGCACATTGCAGACCTCCGGCACGCTTACAATTGTTGATGTGGATGCCACCGACAGTGTGACGGCATCTGTCGCATCCGGTGTGGCCATTTCTGGGTCCACGGGCGGCCTATCCGCCGCCGAATTTGCCTCCATGCTAACGGTTTCCAGCCCCGTGATTGGCTCCGGCGCAACGTCCGGTGCGTTGACATGGTCATTTGACACCGATCTGTCGGCAACCGGTGGTGCAGCACTGGCCTTTGACTATCTGGGCGCGGGGGAAACACTTACCCTGACCTACACCATTCAGATTGTGGATGATTCCGGTGCCGTGGCCGGAGCAAACAGCGGCGCGACCGAAGGTACGACGTCCAGCCATCAACTGACGATCACGATCACCGGCACCAACGATGTCGCCACGGTGGTGGGCGATCTGTCAGGGCAAGTGACGACAGCACCAAATTCCACAGCGCCGGTTGCCGTAACCGGCCAGGCCCTCTTGACGGACCCCGATGGCGGGCAGGGCCAGTTTACGGCTGAAACTGTGACTGGAACTTATGGATCTCTGACCATTCAGCCGAGCGGAAATTGGGTGTTTGAAGGGTCTGGAAATCAGACTTCGCTGCTTGCGCTTACCGCTGGGCAAACAGTCACAGACACATTTACGGTAACCGGAGCGGACGGCACTCCAGCGACCATCACGATCACACTGGGTGGAGCGGACGACACTGCAATTGTGACCGGCGACAGGGTCGGATTGGTGACAGAAGACAACAGCGTCACCGGCGAGCTTATCTCAACAGGCGGAACATTGCAGGCCGCAGATGTGGATGCAGGCCAGAGCGGCTTCCTACCCGGGCAATTCCAAGGGGCCTACGGCTCGCTGCAATTGGACAGTGACGGCAACTGGACCTATGGCGCAGACAATAATGCACCGGTCATCCAGCAATTGGCGCTGGGTGACAGCCTAACCGATATCATCACGGTTCAAACAATCGGTGGCGATGAAGTGGAGGTGTCCATCACCATTATGGGTGTCAATGATGCCCCCGAGATTGTGCAGCAGATACCGACCCTGATGTTTGCCGATGGCGACGATGCGGCCATTTCCATGGCCGGGAGGTTTGCGGACCTCGACAATGGCCCTGACATCTTCACTTATGCAGCGATGGGTCTGCCCACCGGATTGAGCATCGATCCGCTCACGGGCGACATCACTGGTACTCTGACCAGCGGTGCGTCTGACAGCGGACCCTATAATGTGACGGTGCGTGCGGTCGACGAGCTCGGCGGTTATGTCGATATGAGTTTCGTCATTACAGCCACCAACCCCGCTCCAGTGGAAGTGTTCAAGCTGGCCAATGAAGCGGCCACTGCCAACACACCATTTGCGCTGGATGTTGCGCCGGCCTTTGCGGATGGCGGCAATGATGATGATGTGCTCAGTTTCTCGGCGACAGGGCTTCCAACGGGTCTTTCAGTCGATCCAGTGACCGGCATGGTCACCGGGCTCATTGATCCGTCAGCGAGTACGGGTGGTCCAGATGGCGATGGGCGATTTGTGGTAACAATCAGGGCCGCGGACACATCGGGAGCAATGGTCGAGGCAACGCTCATATTCTTCGTGGGCGAGGGGGCCAGCGCGCCGGAAATCCAGACGCCTATTACGCCGTCGGCACCCCGCATGACGGCGGGACTGCCGTCGGTCAATGATACGGGTTCGGACGGATTGATATCGGCCAACCGCATCGTCAACGAAGTGACCAATGACCTGTCGGATTTGGACGGGTCAGATGAACTGCGCACCGACCGTCTGGTCATTCTCGAGGCCGTTGAAGATCTCGAGGGTCTAAAGGGCACATCTGCGGAAATGTCGGTGGGAGTACCCATCGCCGACGAGATTGCAGCTGAAAACCGCCGGATCGAGCGTGATGCGGCCGTGCGCGAGGCCCTCGATGAGGGCGGCACACAAAGCGAATGGCAAACCAAATCCTTTGCCGGGTCTGTTCTGCGCATGGATGTTGGTGGTTCGATTGATAACACGCCTGGCTTCGACGCCGGCGATACCAGCCAGTCGGGGCGCACCGATGCGGCGAGCGGTCTGCGCGATGAGTTGCGTGTGGAAACAGTGCTCACCGAAAAGACCGTGATTGTCGAAATCAAGGCGGATCTGAGACTGAGCACCGATGCGAGCGTCCAGAGCTACAGCGCCTTCAAGGCTGACGGGAAGCCCCTGCCGCCTTGGGCGCGCATGACATCCACCGGAATGATGATCGTTGAGAAGCCTGCGGGTCTTGAAACCATGGACATCAAAATTGTGGCTCAACTCACGAATGGCGAAACCGTTGAGCGCACCGTGACAATTGAAGTGAACACCGGTGAAGTGTCGATGCAGCAGGTGTTGGCGGATGCCAGCAATGGCGGGTCGCAGGCACTGTTTTCCGATCAGCTTCGCGGCACTGACGATGGCGCCAGCCAGCGCGAAAGCGACAAGCGCCTGGTCGAGGCATTGATACAGACACCGTGATTTGGGGCAGTCGGATTACGTTAAGGCAGGTTCCGACTACCCTCAAAAACTCTGATAGCTAGCGGCGTGGTTAATCGCTGCCTACCCGATATGCTTAATGCCGAGTTAACCATGAGTGGCGTATTTTCGCCCGACTTTGTTGTTGGGGAATTCCGTCGAAGTGCGTTTGGTTTTTGGCATCTGCTTGATTTTGCTGCTGGTTTCCGGCTGCTCAGTCGCGCCTAAAGCACTCAGCGATGACGATCAGCAAAGATTCGGATCATCGCTAAAAACGCGGGCTTACAGCAATCAATCCGCCCCGACCAAACCATTAACGCTCTACGATGCCATGGCGCGGGCTCTGAAATACAATTTGGATCTTCAAATCGAGCTGATGGAAGAGAGTCTTCGCGCGCGGCAATTTGACGTGGCGCGGGCGGAAATGCTGCCGGGCTTTGTTGCCAACGCTGCATGGCGTGGGCGCAACAATTATGCGGGCGGCACGTCGATTACGGTCCCAAGCGGCAGCCCCACAGGCGGCAACCCGACCACTAGCAGCTACCGTAACCAACTCACCGCCGATCTGGCCCTCAGCTGGGACATATTGGATTTTGGCGTCAGCTATATTCAGGCCAAGCAGGCCGGTGACGCGCGGCTTGTGGCCGAAGAGCGCAAACGCAAGGTCGCCAACCGGCTGCTCGAAGATGTGCGCACGGCCTATTGGCGGGCCGTAAGCGCTGATCATTTGGTGTCGGGCCTGCAGCGGCTGGCCAAGAAAACAGAAGTTGCCCTTCGGCAGGCCCGCGAACTTGAGAGCAGCGGACAGGCTTCGCCTTTGGCGGCCCTGACGTTCCAGCGTGAACTGATCGACATTAAATCCGAGATACAGAACCTCGAGGACAATATATCGGTGGCAAAGACGCAGCTTGCTGCGCTGATGAATTTGCCGCCGACAACAAAATTCAAGCTCGACCATAGTCGTCAGAAGGCGTCCAGCCTGAAGCTGAAGCGTTCCGCAGATGAACTGATTGATCTCGCGCTGACCCACCGGTCTGAATTGCGGGAAGTGGCTTATGAGATGCGCTCGAACCGTCGTGAGCTCGACAAGGCACTGCTCGAAGTGCTCCCCAGCGCGCGGGCTTTCATTGGCGCCAATCTCGATGCCAACACGCTTTTGTTCAACAATTCATGGGTTCCGTTTGGTGCCACCGTGTCCGCCAATCTGATGAACGTGTTCAAGCTACCTGCACGCAGAAGCCGCATTAAGGCGCAGGATGCGCTCTTGGATCGCCGGGCCATGGCCTTGGCGGTCGCCATCGTCACCCAGGTTCACGTGTCACGCGCCCGGTTCGCCCACGCCAAGAAACGGTTTCTCACCAGTCAGCAACGTGTCGGCGTGCAGGTAAAAATTCGCTCCCAGGTGCGCACCGCCGTTGAGGCCGGAACGGCGAGCGATCAGACCCTCATCCGCGAAGAGATGAACACGCTGGTGTCGCGAGCCAAACGGGATATTGCGTATGCGGACATGCAGAACACCTTTGCCAATATCTACGCTTCGGTGGGTGTCGATCCTTTCAAGGCTGGCATCGACCGAACCCAGAGCGTTGAGAAGATCGCTGCTGCGCTAAATGAGTTCTGGAGAAAGCGTGGCGACATGGGCGCAGCTCTAAAGGCACCTCGCTCCGCAGCCGCTGCAAAGGCCGCGCATCATGCTGTTAAGGCACCAAAGCCAGCGGCTCGTCCTGCAGCGCAGGTGGTTCCTGCGCCACAAACCCAGCCGGCACCTCAACCCGAAGTCGTCAAAATTCCCCAGCCGCGCCCTGAGCGTATAAGCCGAAAGCCGTCCCGTACTCCCGTGAAGACCGCATCCATTGTGGTGCCCCAACAACGCCCGGCATCCCGCCAGGCTGCCATTCGTACCAATAGGGTGGCCAATGTGCAGCCCGCGAAATTGCCACCCCCTTTGCCCCGTGTTGTCGCTCAGGTCCCCAATTACGCTCCCGTACAAATGTCCCCCAATCTGGTGGCGGTGGGTTATGGCACTTCGCCGGCCTTGAGGCGCAGCCAATGATAATTCGTCTCCTCGCCAGCGTGAGCGTGTGCTTATTTCTGACGCCTCTTGGCGCCGCAAATGCTCAGAATGTGGATTTGCTAGATACGGACAGCACGGCCCGGGGTGTCATCACCCCGATGTTCCGTGCTGAAATTGGCACCGAAATCGTGGCGGCTATCGAGAGCATTCCGTTTCGGGAGGGTGAGCGGTTTTCCAAGGGCGACACTTTGATGGCCTTTGCCTGCGGAAAGTATGAAGCCGAAGGCCGGTCGGCGGAAGCCGTGCTTGAAGCGCGCCGCACCGAGCATAAGTCCAAAAAATTCCTGCGCGAGCGCAAAGCCGTAGGCCAATTGGAAGTCGATATTGCAGCCGCCCAGCTGCGCGAAGCACAGGCCAAACGCGAGGCCATTCAGGTGCAGATTGACCAATGTTCCATAGCCGCGCCGTTCCATGGTCGCGTGATCGAGATCTTTCGTCAGGCGTACGAGTTTACCCGCGCCAACGAACCCCTGATGGCCATTGTCGATGATAAATCGCTGGAAATAGATCTGATCGTACCGTCCACCTGGCTGCAATGGCTCAGGCCCGGTTCGCCCTTCACCTTTACGATCGATGAAACCGGCGCGAAGACATCGGCCTCAATCACCCGTATCGGCGCCGAAGTGGACCCGGTGTCTCAGACCATCAAGGTTACGGGTTTATTTACCGCCACGCCCCAAAATACGCTTCCGGGTATGAGCGGCACGGCACAGTTCGACGGCTAAACATCCCTGATTGTATGGGTTGCGCATGTTTTGCGGGGCCGAGGGGTTGAGTAAGTCATGTCGCTATCGCAGCAAGCAAAGCCGCCGCAAGCAAAGGCTGAACAGGCGAAGCCGCAGCAGGCACCGCAACCGGCAAAGTTCACAGAAATGGGTTTGGCGACACCCGCTGGCGACCCAAAAGCCACCGGTCCGTCTAAGGTGTCAGACCCCGGTCAGGCAGGTCTTCAGGCACTTTTGGGCATCGAGGCCGAAGCGCGTGCAGCGCAGACACGCCCGGACCTGCTACGCGCCTTGTCGAACGCCCCGCGGCGGTTGCTGGGTTATCGTCAATCTGTGGTTTTGACATTTGGCCGTGCTGGTATGTTGCGGGCGGAGGCTGTCACCAGCCTGGCGGCCATCGATAGAAGTTCACCCTTCATCACCTGGGTGGAGGGCCTGGCTATCCGCGCATCCAGCGATGCTCAAGGCGGAGCGGCATTCGGTTTTCAACTGCCGGCCTACGCCAATCCTAACGATCCCGACACCCAGTCTTTTCCGTTTCGAAATTTCATGCTGGTGCCCCTGCGAGCACCAAACACAGGTGCTGACGGTGACATGCTGGGCGTGTGGCTTTGCGCGCGTGAACAGCCGTTCAACGATGGCGACTTTGCGGTGGCCGAACGTTTGGCGGGAACATATGTCCATGCGTTGGGCGCTTTGCAGCCGGGCCGAGGGGTGGGCGGCAGAGCGCCGGGCAAATCTTCTCGGCGCGCATGGTGGGCCATTCGTTCGCTGGCATTGGTGGCGATGGTGTTGGGCGCTTTCATGCCCGTACCTTTGTCCACCCTTGCTCCTGTGGAGGTTGCACCAAGCCGGGCGCTGGTTGTCGCCGCCGGCATGAATGGCGTCATTTCCGATGTTCTGGTTAGCCCCGGCGATGAGGTGGCCAAAGGCGATGTGCTGGTGAGCCTCGATGAGGTGGATCTTGTAAACCGGCTCGAGGTTGCTGAGCGCAGCATTGAAGTGGCGCAAGCCAAATTGTGGCGCTCAAATCAGGCGGCGTTTGGCAGCGCAGACGCCAAACGCGATCTTGCCATTGCGCGCTCAGAACTGCGGGTGGCGCAGGCCGAGCATGCGGCGCTTGTGGCTGAGCAGAAACGCACTGTGTTGCGCGCGCCAGCCGCGGGCATTGCCATGTTCAAAGACCGCCGTGACCTGATTGGTAAACCGGTGTCCACCGGCGAGCGCCTGATGCAGGTGGCCGACCCGGCCAACCCAGAATTTCGAATCGATCTGCCGGTGGCTGACGTGATGCTGCTGAAAATGGGCACGCCCGTGCGGGTGTTCTTGGACGCAGATCCGCTGAATGCCCTCGAAGCGCAGCTGACCAAGACCAGCTATCACGCGCGGCCCACAGCCGACGGTGTGCTGGCCTATCGTTTGACTGCGCAGCCGAGCAATGCCGATAGCACGCTGCGCGTTGGCGCCCGTGGTTCCGCCAAGCTGATTGGCGATGATGTGCCGCTTTACTTCTTCTTGCTGCGCCGCCCAATCGCAGCTGTGCGCCAGTGGACCGGCTGGTAGCGCCGCTGTGCAGGCCGTTCCCTCCCTCGCAGATATAGGGCTTCCAGCCCTGCGCGAAGACTTGCAAATCCGCCATGGCAGCGATGGTGGACGCATGATTTTCGATGCGGTGCAGAACCGGCATTTCAGTATTTCCGCCGACGGTTTTCAGCTGCTGCGCCATTGGGATGCCAGCCATGGCGAAGAGCTTGCCGCACGCCTTGAAGCTGAAGACGGTCGCAAGATTGACGCCGAAGAACTGGCCTCGTTCATCCGCTTTTTAGGTTCGTCCATGCTTCTTCAGGAGCTATCGGTGGAAATGGTGGAGGCCCAAAAGCCCAAGGGCTTGAAGCGGGGCCAGAAGGCGTTTGGCCATCTGTTCATGATCAAGTTTCCGCTGGTGCGTCCAGACGGTTTTTTGCGCGCAACATGGCCGCTCGTTTCTGTGTTTTTCTCTAAGCCGTTTGCTGCAGGCCTTGTGCCCATCACTCTGTTTGGCCTGTTCATGGTGTCCCGCCAGTGGGACGAATTCGTGGCCACGTTCCTGCACTTCATTAGCCCCGAAGGCGCTGTGATCTATGGTGCCGCTCTGGTGGCGCTGAAGGTGCTTCACGAGCTTGGCCATGCCTATATGTGCACGCGCTACGGTGTGCGGGTGCCGGTGATCGGCCTCGCCTTCATGCTGTTCTTTCCGATTTTATACACCGACACGTCGGACGCATGGCGATTAGGCGACCGCCGCAAGCGCCTTATGATCGATTGGGGCGGCGTGCTGGTGGAGCTGGGCATCGCAAGTCTTGCAACAATAGCTTGGGTGTACTTGCCAGAAGGGCCGTGGCGTTCGGTGGCTTTCGTCACCGCCACATCAAGCTGGATCATGAGTTTGCTAGTGAACCTCAACCCGCTCATGCGGTTCGATGGCTATTATATTCTGTCCGACACGCTGGGCGTGGAGAACATGCAGCAACGCTCGTTCGCGCTGGCCCGCTGGCGGCTGCGTGAAGTTCTGTTCAATTTGGGCGAGCGCGCGCCGGAAGCCATGGCCCGCCCCATGAGGCGAGGTCTCATCGCGCTGGCCTATGCCACCTGGGCGTACCGCCTGTTTCTTTTTCTGGGTATTTCCCTCATCGTCTATGCGTTCTTTGTCAAAGCGATCGGCATCGCCCTGTTCGTAGGCAACATCTTCTTTTTGCTCGTTGTGCCCGTGATGGGAGAACTTAAGGAGTGGTGGTCGCGCCGTGGCGCCATTGCCACCTCGGGCCGCACCGTCATCTCGGCGCTTGGTCTGGCTGCTATCGCCGGGCTGATGCTTGTCCCATGGCGCGGGCAGGTAGCCTTTCCCGCTCTCATGGCTGCGTCGGATGAAGCTCGGCTCTATGCACCCCGGCCTGCCAAGCTTGCGGCGATCCGCGCTTATGACGGGCAGGTGGTCAAAGAGGGTGCGCTTTTGTTTGTTTTGACAGACCCGTCACGGGCCATCGAGCGCCGCCGAGCTGAGGAGGAAGTGCGGATACTCACCCGCCGCATCAACCGCATGATCGCCGACCGGCAGGACCGTTCTGACCGCCGCATTCTCGAAGAGCGCCTGCGCGCTGCCAAAAGCCGCATCATCGGCTTGGACCGGGCGGGTGATCAGCTCACTGTTCGCGCGCCGCTGGCCGGCGTTGTCCGCGATGTGTCGCCATACCTTACCTCCGGCCAGTGGGTGAGTGGGGAAGATCAACTGGCCGTCATTGTCGCCCCCGGCGCGGGCAGTGTTCGCGGACTGGTGGCGGAGGCAGATTTGCCTCGCTTGAGCAGTGGCGATGTGGCTCGCTTTGTGCCTGATGATGCGTCTCAACCGTCGATAGACTTGAATGTGACCAGCGTTTCCAAACTCGGCATTACGACGGTGCAGGAGCCTTATTTTGCCTCCACCCATGGTGGCCCGGTGGCGGTCCGCCAAGAAGATGATGGCGAGCTGCGCCCGGTCAACGCTGCCTATGAAGTGCGCCTGAGCGTTGCCAACGGTGCTGACAAGTCAGGCGGGCTGGATCATGTGCAGCGCGGTGTGGTGGTGGCGAAAGCCGACGCCCAAAGCTTCTTTGACAGCGCCCGAAAACGCGTCCTGGCCATTTTGGTGCGTGAAAGCGGTTTCTGAGTTTTCGGCTGTGGCCACATTTCGCCCAGCGGCTGCGCGGGTTACAGATGGCCATGATTTTCGCAAAACAACCTGTCTTTTATGCCGATCAACAACCGTCGGATTATTACCCTTCGACCGTTGAACCCCATCCCGTACAACCAGCGCTGGAGGGTGCGGCCGACGCCGATCTGTGTATCGTGGGTGGCGGTTATGCCGGGCTCAGCGCCGCGCTTCATGGCGCTCTCGCCGGACTGGACGTCCGCCTTCTGGAAGCTGCAACACTGGGTGCAGGTGCGTCCGGACGCAATGGCGGGCAGGTTGGGTCCGGTCAGCGTGTCGAGCCGCCCGATCTCGCCCATATGTTCGGCAAAGCTGCCGCTCAAAATCTCTGGCGCATCGGCGAAGATGCCAAGCAATTGGTGTTCGATCTGATAGATGAACACGGTATCGCCTGCGACCTGCGCCGGGGGATCCTTTATCCGGTTCACAAGCAGAAATTGGCTAGCGAACTGCCAGACTTCGTAAGCAAGATGTCCGAAGACTACGGCTATGCGTCTATGCGTTATCTCTCGCAGGACGAACTGCAAATTGAGCTCAATGCAAGTGGCTATTATGGTGGTGTGCTGGACAGTGCGGCGGGGCATCTCAACCCGCTGGCCTATCTGCGCGGCCTGGCCCGTGCTGCATTGAGAGCCGGTGCGCATTGCCATGAAGGCAGCCGGGTAAACAGTTGGATGCGAAACCAACAGGGAGGCTTAATCGTCCGCACAGAAACGGGCGAAGTGCGGTGCAAATATTTGCTGTTCGCCTGCAATGGTTATCTCAACGACCTTGTCCCCCAAATGGCGGCTCGTTGTCTTCCCATCCATAATTTTGTTGCCGCCACCAAGCCCTTATCTGACGCCCAGATCGCAGGCCTCATTCCAAACCGATATGCCGTGGCGGACAGCCGGTTTGTTATCAATTACTATCGAATAGATGCGGCTAACCGCCTCGTGTTTGGGGGCGGCGAAAGCTATTCCTACACGCTGCCCACGGATGTGCGGCCGATAGTGCGCAAGGCGCTGGCCCAAGTGTTTCCTCAATTGGCCGACACGCCGCTGGAGTTCGCATGGCCCGGAACGCTGGCCATTACGCGCAACCGCCTGCCTCAATTGTTGCAATTGCCCTCTGGTGCGGTTGCAATAGGTGGTTTCTCTGGCCACGGCATCTCAATAGGCACGCTCGCAGGAAAGCTGGCGGTGGAAAAACTGACTGAGGGCAGCGCGGATTTTGATGCCATGACCGAAGTCGCCTCAGGCCCATTTCCTGGTGGAACCCGTCTGCGACAGCCCATGCTGGTGGCGGCTATGCTCGGTGCACGGCTGCTAGATCGCTTTGGTTGACGTGAATTTTGACGCTGCACCGATGGCACCGAAGCAATTGAGCACCCCAAGCAATTCAATTGTGCACGGAAGCGACAATTGGCCCGGAGCAATGGGAAATAGTTTGGATCTATTGAGGTGTATCAATAGGTTGCTAGCGTTCCCGCTACGGGTCGTAACGCTTGGGCCGCAGTGAGACATTGAGGTGATGATGGATAAAACTGAAGGCAGTGCAGGCATCTATGCCGCGTCGCAGAACAAAACTCACATCATTGTGGGAGACGGCATCACAGCGCTCGCTTTCTTGGAGAATACAGCCCCCGCCGATTTGGATGAGATAATCATCATCGGCAAGCGGGCCTCACAGCTTGGGCGTGGCGCGGCCTATGCCAAGGGCGAGCCGGGCACACCTTGGCGGTTTGCCTATCTGCTGAATTCGCCCGCTGATGATATCGATGTGCATTTTGCTCAATGGTTGGCCGGCCGCTGGCAGACCATCGCAACCACAATGGAAAACCGCAGCCCCAACTGGCTGGCTGCCGCAGCACCCCTGGTCGAGGCGGGAGACATATATGGCGTGAATGCGCCGCGGGAATTTTATGGCGACTTCATGGAAGAGAAGGCGCTGGCGCGCATTGCAAAATTCAAGACACACAATGTCCAGGTGAACTTGATCGACGCGGAGGCCGTTTCACTTGAGGTGCTTGCCGATGGTGTGGCGCTCAAAACGGCGGGCGGTGAGACATATGCTGCGCGGTCGGCTGACATCGCTCCGGGCGGCCCCTCAACCCTGCGAATTGAGGGCGATTATGGGCCTTTCAGCGTGCCACAGCTGTTCGGCAACGAGCAGCGAATTGTCGACTACGTCAAAACCGGTGGAGAAGTGTTCTGCATCGGCGGCAACGCATCCATGCTAGATGTCCTGCGCTTGTGCCAAAGTGTTCTGCCGGAAAGCGAAATAAAATTCTACGCCTGCGCTCCCGATGGTGAAATTCCGGCGCCGCTGGTTCCACGTTTGCCCCGCAAATTCAGCATACCGAGCTTGTCCAGCGGCCACACCCATGCCGAGACATTCCTGGAAGAAGTGCGCGGCGAAATTGATCTGGCTTTGGCAAACGGCGATGAAATGCGGGAAATCCGCGCCGGCTTCCGCGCCCATTTTCTTGAGGTCCCCCTGGGCCATTATATTGAAGACTCGGCAGAGGCGCTGAAAGTCGCAAGCCATTTGCGCTTCTGGCTACGCGGCGGCACGCGGGACACGATATTTGACATGCGCCGTTTGGCAAAATCGGGCCAAGTCCAGGTGGTCAAAGGGTTTGTCACCTCGATCCAAAGCCGCACAGATGGCGCGGATGTTGTTGTGACCGATGAAAATGGCAAGGCCAGAACCTACGAAACAGGCTTTGTCGTCAATTGCGCAGGTGCCGGACCGAATTCGCGTTTTGATCCTTTGACTGAGAACTTACTCGGTCAGGGCCTGATCGAGCGTGCCGCCGCTGGCGGTGGATTGAAGGTTGGCGACCGGTGCCAGACCGGCGCGCCCCATGTGCGCTACTTGTCCCCGGCGGTTACGGTGATCGGCGCCGAGACCACCGCGATGCCGCTCTATGATGCCCATATGCTGCGCACTTATGTGGAACGGGCTAAGGCCGTTTGAGACGCTTGAACACCTGATGATTTCCGGGCGACTTTGGAGTTCGCATGTTCTACAAACCCAGCAATGGCCACGGCCTGCCCCACGACCCGTTCAAAGCGCTCATCGCACCGCGGCCAATCGCTTGGGTTTCCACCCGGGGGAATGACGGCACAGAAAATCTTGCGCCATATTCCTTCTTCAACGCAGTTGCCTTCGACCCTCCCATCCTCATGTTTTCGTCGACCCAACGCAAAGCGGATCGCGAAAAGGGCAAGGACACCGTCGGCAATATCATCGACACCGGCGTGTTTTGTGTGAATTTGGTCAGCCACGCGCAGCGCGATGCCATGAACACGAGTTCTGCGGCTGTGCCCCGTGAGGTAGATGAGTTTGATCTGGCCGGTCTTGACCGACAGGATTGCGAAACGATCGCCTGTTCACGAGTGTCTTTCGCGCCAGCTTGTCTCGAGTGCGACTTGCTTCAAACCCTGGACCTGCCTGGGGAGGCCAATATCGTTGTGTTTGGCCAGGTGACCGGCATTCATCTGCGCGACGAATACCTCGTGGATGGTATTTTTGACGTCACCCGTTTTCAACTGCTCGCTCGAATGGGCTATCGAGATTATACAAGCGTCAGTGAGGTCTTTGAGCTAAATAGACCCAAGACCGTCTGACCGCGCCCTCAAATGCGAATAATCTGAGCTAGGCCAGCTTCGCCCGCGCCGCCTCATATTCCGCCACCATGCGGTCCACCATGCTTTGTACGCTGTCTATTGCTTTAACCGCGCCAACGCCTTGGCCAGCGCCCCAAATATCTTTCCATGCCTTGGCCGCCTTGTCGCCGCCAAAATCCATTTTGCTGGGGTCAGCTTCCGGCAGGTTCTTGGGGTCCATGCCCGCCGCCTCGATGGACTGGCGCAGGTAATTGCCATGGATCCCGGTGAACAGGTTGGAATAGACGATATCGTCGGCACAGGCCTCTACGATGGTTTCCTTGTAGCGCTCATCGGCCCGGGCTTCCTGGGTGGCGATGAAGGGCGAGCCGACATAGGCCATATCTGCCCCCATGGCCTGTGCGGCCAGCACGCCGCCGCCCGTGGCGATGGCACCCCCCAGCAGCAACGGACCGTCAAACCACTCGCGAATTTCGTTGATCAGGGCAAATGGTGAAAGCTTGCCCGCATGCCCGCCTGCGCCGTTGGCGATGGCGATCAGGCCGTCCGCGCCTTTCCGGATAGCGCTGTTGGCGTGGCGATTGTTGGTGATGTCGTGCAGCACGATGCCGCCGTAGGAATGAACCGCCTGATTGACCTCCGGGACAGCGCCCAGCGATGTGATGACGATTGGCACCTTGTGCTTCACCGTCAGCTCGAGATCCTTCATCAGCCGGTCGTTGGATTGGTGCACGATCTGGTTGACCGCGAAGGGTGCGGATTTAGCATTCGGGTTTTTGGCATCATGGTCGGCAAGCTCTTCTGTGAGCTGCGCCAGCCAATCGTCCAACTGCTCCACAGGGCGTGCGTTCAGCGCGGGAAAGGCGCCAATCACACCGGCCTTGCATTGGGCGAGGGTTAGTGGCGGGTGCGAGATAATGAACAATGGCGACGCAATGGCTGGCAGACGAATACCTGTCTCAGGGCCCATTTGGAGATTTGCGGGAAGTGTCATTTGGGCCTCGTTGTGAAATGGCTTTGCGCATTTTATTTACGTTGACGTAAACGTAAATAAAATCTGCCGTGCTGACAAGCGCTCTGATTTGTTGGCAGCGAGGTGTGCTTGGTCAAGCTTGTCCATGATTGCTTGCGTTGGTCATCGGGGCAAGCGCTGGCCCTGGGCAAAGTCTCGTCATTGGCGCGCAGCCCGCTTGCACAGAAACCTTAACCGATCAGTTACGCCGCATCGCTACTGTGGAGCCACACAGGTGTTTGGAAGCGGCAATGGCCGCGATTGAGTGGGGCTCAATGCTGCAGGATCTTCTTAAACTTGCCGGTCAGGACGACCAGAACAGCCGAACCGTTCTGGTCGATCAGCTTGCGGACATGTTTCTGGGCGATGATACCGATCACACCGACAATGAAGAAGAGCTTTTCACCGATGTCATGACCGATCTGATCAACGGTGTTGATCAGGATGCCCAAATCCGGGTTGCCAACAAATTCGCAGACGCCGACGCCACCCCGCGCCCCATGGCCCGCAGGCTTGCGTTCAATGACGAGCCCGAGGTTGCGGCACCCGTTCTTGAGCGCTCAAATGTTCTCACGGAAGATGATCTGGTCGAAGTTGCCGAGAGCAAATCCGAAGATCATCTGATGGCCATCACCAAGCGCCCCCAGCTGTCCGAGCGCCTGACCGATGCAATTATTGATCGGGACATGGACGCGCCAATCTCGTCAGCCGCGCGCAATCTGGGCGCCAGTTTTTCGGAAAGCGGCTTCGAAAAGATGGTCGACAAGGCCGCATCGGGTGTTGGCGAAATCGCGGATGCTTTGTCGTTCCGTCAGGATGTGCCTGCCGATGTGGCGGACAAGTTGTTGGAAAACTTGCCTCCCGCCGCCAAGGTCCGCTTCCTGTCGCTCATGTGCAATGACGAAGCCGGTGCGGCGGATATGATCCGCGAAGCCGCCTTCACCGTTGAAAAGGCCGCCCGCCAAAAACGCGCCACCGTTCTCGAGGCAAAGGCATTGGTGGCGGAAATTCAGGACGGTACCCGCAACATTGACGAAGCTCTGGGCGAATTGGCCGAAGCGCGCCAAGTGGACACGTTGTGCGTGGTGCTAGGGGACCAGACCGGGTTGAAGAAACGCCGGGTGGAAAGCGTTCTCAAGAAGCCAGACTCGACTGCTTTTGTCGTGCTGTGCCGAGCCTTGAGCCTTGAAACCGATACGTTCCGTCAACTGTTTAAGCTGCGGTCCAACCTTCTCATGAAGCGCTACGATCTCGACAAAGCGGCAGCGGACTATCAGCTTATCGACGTTGAACTGGCCAATCAGACCCTAGACCATTTGCGGCGCACCGAACTGGCTGACTAGGCGACCAAGCCGTCATCCACTGCAACGCGGCTCAAATAGACCGTTTCATCCACCAGTACGAGACCATCCGGCGCCTCCGGCGGTGGCTCGCCCGCCCAGTCCTCGGGCAATGTGCCCGACCTTCGAGCTGCAATGATTGCCGGCTGAAGGATGCCTGCCAGATTTACCGAATCGATAACTTCGCCATCCACCACAAACGTGGCCCACGTGGCATTTTTAACGAAGGTGTTTTGGCCATTTCCCTGGAACTGAACGGTCTGGAGATCGTCTTGCACCGTCCATGTAAACTGATTGCGCGCTCCGTCGAGAATGAGCGTATCCAGCCCGGCCCCTCCATCGAGGTAGTTGGTGCCTTGGCCACCGGACATTATGTCGTTCCCATCGCCGCCGAAGATGCGGTCTGTGCCCGCCAAACCGTAGATCAGATCATCACCACCGAACCCAATTATCTCATCCACAATTGAGCGGTTGTCAGTTCCAATGAGGGATTGGTTGCCAAAGGACGCACTATCATTGCCATCGGTGCCGCGAATGACCACCGGAGCCGTGGGTGCTGTGGGGGACCAATTGTTTAGAAATTCGGCGATGTTGAAGTCGTCCACAACCTGACCGTCCTGAACAAAGGTCAGCCATTCAACGTCCCAAATGCGATTAAAGACGCCCGCGCCCCCAATTTCGAGAATGTTGCCATCCGGTGATGAGATCACGAAGTCCCGGCGTTCGCCGTCAATTATGACGGTATCCAACCCATCGCCACCATCTATCTCGTTGCTGCCCCAGCTACCCGATATGACATCGTTGCCGTCGCCGCCGAAGATCCGGTCGTCCTGATCGCCGCCATAGATATGGTCGTCCCCCGCAAAACCGTAGATCAGGTCTTTGCCGGACGTTCCAATAAGGTCCACACCGCCCAACGACGCACTGTCATTGCCGGGCGTACCGTCAAGCCGCGTGAAACCTGTGTGATCAGCAAAACCAACGTCCAGCGATTGGAACGTGAAGTCAGGGCCGATATAGGCGGATAGAAGAGCGGAATTCGTGCCAAGTGGCGATTGAACGGCGGTCAGGTTTTCCGGGCCCGTCACCAATATTTGGTAGCTTGCGCCGAATGTACCGCCTAAATTGTCGAACCGGAAAAAGCCCCGATCATCGGTTGTCACCGATGTTTGGAAATCGACGAAGGTGCCCGCGCGGTAAAGAGACACTGTCAGCCCGGCCAGCCGGTCATCTGTGTCTGCGTTGTAAAAGCCATTGCGGTCATTGTCCAAATAGACCCGACCGCTGATTGTGCCGCCGACACCATTCATAGTGTTGCACTCCAAACAGACGCCACATCATGTTCAGTAAAGGCGCAGCCCTGTCACGCCTTCGTGACACATGCTCGCAAACTGCGTAGGGGTTTGTAAACCATTGGTTTAATCGCTGGTTTTTTTGGTTAAGAGCAGTTTTGTTTGCTCTCAGACCGGTCGGATGTTTCTGCGCTGCGGGGCGTGGTGGAAAGTTGGGTTTAGGGCAGGCGGCGTGAATTCTTTCGAAAAACTCATACGAACTGCATTGTCCAGGCAAGATGCGTCTTCTGCGCAGGTGCGGACTCAGGTCTATGCGACGGCACGCTCTGCCCTCGACCGCACGATGCGCGACCGCTCTGACCTGTCGGCCCAAGCCGTGGCGGAAGGACGTCGCAACCTGGAAGCCGTGATACGGCAGGTGGAGGGTGAGTACGCGGCCAGGTCGGCCCCGCAACAGCCGGACACCCAAACACAGCCGAACCCGCAGGTGGCTCCGCCGGTAAACTCACCAATTGCTTCGCCAAACAGTTCGGCAAACAGGTCACCAGGCGTTGCAAAAGGGTCGGAGCAATCCCGGCCAACGACTACAACACAGCCATCCGCGCCAAGACCTACTCCGCCAGCTGCGCCTGCAGGTCCGCTGAGCGGCTTGCGCGCGTCGCGCAATACCCCCACCGCTCAAAGCACCACGGCCAACGCAACCAGCCTCGCGCCCGGGCCTAAAGCTCCGGTACGCAGCGTATTTGGTGATGCCCCAGCGCCCTCTGCGCCATCAGCTCCTCGGACGGCTTCTCCGGCAAGAGCAGCTGCGCCTAAGTCTGAACGCCGTGAGCCGGGCTTTTTCGGAGCGACCCGGGGGACGGATGGCGCTGTCAGCCAACCTTCCCCGCAAGTAAACGCCGCACCCGCGCCGCAACCGGCTATGGCGCCCGCCGCACCCACACCAACGCCCCCAGCCTCAACGGTCGGTGCCGTGCCGCAAGCTGCGAAAACCCGCCGTCAGCGCGTGCGTGAGCTGCGTGGTCCAACGCGCATTTATTCCTATATTCTCAGCGCCGCGCTGCTGATCGCGTTTGTCGTCATCGCTGTGTGGTGGGTTCAGGAAAACGATCTCCTGTCACCTGTCGCCAACCGTGATGGCGCA